>JAPLMO010000267.1 GCA_026386995.1 Planctomycetota bacterium
TCTTCACGTCTTCCGTGGGTTCTCGGCCTGCTCGTGTCATGCGTCGGCTCCTCAATGCGCCAGTCGGACTCATGCCGCCGGGCTCAGCATCATCATGCCATGCTAACAAGGTCAAAGGTTTACGGCAATTTCCAACCGACAGCCCCCCGACGTGCCGCGCGCTCTGCCCCGGAGGCCAAAGTGGTTTACGCCGGTATATCGACCGCACCCCGGACGTACCACACCTCGAATTCAGCCGATACCCGAATCGGAAGAAGAACGGTGTGAAGAAGAACAGCGTGTCGTACGCAGCGGAGCGCGTCCCAGCCTGCCTCGCGAGAATCGTTCTTGATTTCGCGGCAGAATCCGTGTAATGAAACAGGGATGATGCCGGCAACAGTGCGGATTCTGAGTTGGATCGTGGCGGCGGCCATTGTCCTGAGTGCCACGCCGAGCGCGACGGGAGAGGAGCCTGCACCGGGCATACCTCAAACGCCTGAAACGCGGACGCTCTCGGCCGAAGAGGCGGGTCAGGCACTCGAGCGCGACTGGCTTTTCCAGGCGATGGGCGAGCCGCTGTTGCCGAGGGCGGCCAAGGAGATCGGTTGGGCCAGGGACCTGGCGGCGCGGCTGGTCCGTCAGCGGCCGGCGCCGGATCTTGCCGCCGAGTTGGGGAACCTGGACGCACTGGAGAAGCGGCTGGGAGAACTGGCGGGTTCGCCCGCTCCAACACCACCGGCCGGGAAGGCCGAGGCGGCGCCGAGTTGGATCTGGTATCCCGAGGGCAAACCGGCTGAAGATGCCCCGGCCGCTACGCGGTTCTTCCGCGGTCGGTTCGATGTGCCGGGCGAGGTGCGCCGGGCGGAGTTGCGCATCGCCGCCGACGACGCCTGCGAGGTGTTTCTCAACGGCGCCCGCGTTGGCGCCCATGAGACTTGGCAGCATACGGCGGTTTTCGCGGTCGAGAATCTGCTGAGGCCCGGCGTCAATGTCCTTGCCGTGCGGGCCGAGAACAGGCCCGCCCCCACCAAGAATCCTGCCGGGCTTATCGCCCAACTAACTGTGACCCTGGCCGGCGGCCGGCAGATGACCGTCGTCTCCGACGGCTCGTGGCGATCGGAGAATGAGGAGCGTCCGAAGTGGCAGGAGGCCGCCTGCGACGACTCGGCTTGGAAAGCGGCAATCGTGGTCGCACCGTTCGGCGGCGGGCCTTGGGGCCGGATCGCCGGCCTGGGCGGATCGGCTCCGCTGGGCGATGCGGTCGCGGCCTATGCCGACACCGCTCCGGCCGTCAAGGACCTCTACTTTGCCGTGCGGCAGGTCAAACGCCGCATCCTGATGAAGAATCCGGCGGTGGACTTCTCGCAGTTGCTGCTGATTGATCAGCCGCTGCCGAGCGGGCCGGAGTCTCTGCACGAAGCCATCCACCGCATGGGCATCATGGCGGTTCCGGGCGGCCGGTTGCTGGTGCTCGACGGGTTGCACCCCGGCGGCTCGCTCCGCCAACTGGCGCCGCAGAAGCCCGGCAGTTTCTGGCGGCCCGACCTGTCGTTCGACGCCCGGAAGGTGCTCTTTTGCTACAAGCCGCACGACGAGAAGAGCTTCCATCTGTATGAGATGAACCTCGATGGCAGCGGCCTGAAACAGTTGACGGACAGCGAGTACGACGACATCGACCCCATTTATCTGCCCGATGGGCACATCCTCTTTACGACGACGCGCGGCAACTCGTACGTGCGCTGCGGGCCGTTCATCTATTCCTACATCCTTGCCCGGTGCGACGCCGACGGCCGCAACGTCTACCTGATCAGCTACAACAGCGAACCCGATTTCGTTCCCGCCCTTCTGAACGACGGCCGCGTGGTCTACTCCCGCTGGGAGTACACGGATAAGCCGCTCTGGCGGCTCCAGAAACTGTGGACCACCAACCAGGACGGCACCGGCACGGCCCACCTCTGGGGCAACCAGTCGGTCTGGCCCGATCATCTTTCCGAGCCGCGGCCGATCCCAGGCAGCTGGCGCGTGATGTTCTCCGGCGTCGGGCATCATGACTGGTGGTCCGGGTCGATCGGGATCATCGACCCCGACCGGGGCCGCGACTATCCGCACGGCCTGACCAAGGTCACGGCCGATCTTCGCTGGCCGGAGGTCGTTCCCCCGCCGCTAGATCCGAAGGAAGCCGGCGACTACCACGCCTCGGGCCGGTTCACCGGGTACAAAACGGCGTACCCGCTTTCGGAAGAGGACTTCCTGGTTTCGGCCCGAGGGGAGGAAGGCAAGTTCCGCCTCTACCTGATGGACGTTCATGGCAACCGCGACCTGGTCTACGAGGGGGTCCACAACGTCTGGCATGCGATGCCCGTCAAGCCGCGCCCGACGCCGCCGCCACAGCCGGACCGCGTGGCATGGCCGGGCACGGGCAAGGACCGCAAGGCTGTCGAGCCAGGCCAGTTCTTCAGCGCCGACGTGTACCAGGGCGTACCCGACCTGCCGCGCGGTATGGTCAAGTACCTGCGTGTCTTTCAGATGGACTACAAAACGTACTCGACCTGGAACAAGACCTATCGCCATTCCGGTCCGCCTGTCTCCATCGTGCAGGAGGAGGGGGTCAAGCGGATCCTCTCCGAGGTGCCGGTGGAGGCCGACGGGTCGGTGAGTTTCACGGCCCCGGCGGGCCGCGCGCTGTACTTCCAACTCCTGGACGCCGACCGCCGCTGCCTGCAGACGATGCGAAGTTTCACCGGCCTGATGCCTGGCGAGCAGCGCGGCTGCGTGGGCTGCCACGAAATGCACAGCACCACGCCCCCGCCGCAGGGCGGCCTGGCCGTCAAGCGGCCGCCGACGGAACTTTCTCCGCCGCCTTGGGGCAATGAGAGCATCGGCTATGAACGCTTCGTCCAGCCGGTGCTGGACCGCTACTGCGTCAAGTGCCACCAGGGCAAGGCCAAGGCGTCAGACGAGCCGGATCTCAGCTTGCGGGCGGGACATAACGTGTTCAAGGAGCCCTACCTGACGCTCGTAGGACCGGCGGGCTGGAGCAACCCGGTGGGCGGCGGGCGCCCCGGTTACGGCATCGCCGGGGCAATTCCGGTGGAGGCCGCCTACAACCAGAACGATCCCAAGGCACTGGCCACGCTCCGCCCCATGCAGCACCTCTCATCGAAGAGCCGACTCATCGAGTTGGCCTCCAGCGGCAAGCACTACGACGTGAAGGCGGACCCGGTGAGCCTGCACCGCCTGATCGCCTGGGTGGACGCCTGCTGCCCGTTCATGGGCGAGGAAGAGATCCGCGCGTTGGGCGATCCGGACTTTCCGGGCATCGAGCGGTTGCCGATCCGCCCCCGTGTCGCCACCGCCCCTGTCGTTGAGCGGCCGTGACATTAGGCGCGGATCGTCGCGAGCCTAAAAGCCTTCCGACTGAAATCAATTTGGAGCCAGAAATAGAGGACATCATGAAACGCACCGCTATCAACCTCTCCACCCCTGTGTGGACACAGGCGAGCCTGGCCAGGGAGATGAAGTGGAGCAGGGCGGGACACGTAGAGCAGGGCGGATTTGACGTGGCGGCGCCAGTGATTGGGTAGAAATGGGTTCGCGACGACCGTGGTTCTCGGGCAAATCCTCCTCCGAAAGAAGTTGTGAGCAGGCGTGTCGGAGGCTACCAGGAGTGACGGCGAATAAACAGGTTACGCCGCCAGGCGAAGGGCACGAAAATCGGTGGACCAGCACAGCCGCCGATGTGGCGGGGAAACCGGCATAGAGAAAGGGCGGCAGTCCAGCGTCTGCCGCCCTTCACTGTGAACAAGAGACTACTTCCTGCGACCTCTCCGCAGAAGTGCCAGCCCGCCCAGGGCCAGCAGCGAGAGCGTCGCCGGCTCGGGCACGACCGTGAAGGCCGTGATGTAGCCGCTGGCCTCGACGCCGCCGAAGGTCGCTGTCTCCGGCACCACCGACCAGTCCACCAGCGACCCGTCCAGCGGCGAGAAGAAGTTGCTGTTGTGCAGGCGCTCGCCGCGCGGGTCCAGACGCCAGTACTGGAACGTGGCGTCGGCGACGGCCTCGCTGTAATCGGTTTCCGCGAAGAACTCGGCCTTGTACTCGCCCCCCGGCGGATCGTTGAAAATGAAGTACACATCAATAACCGTGTCTTCTGTCAGGCCGGTCGGGGCGTCGCCCGCGGCGTTGGCAAAGGGCAGGGTCTCGCTCGTCAGGCGCAGGACGTCGTTCACGCTGCTCTGGGAGGCGGCGTAGTTCGGGCTCGGCCCACCGATCTCGAATGAGAAGTTCCGCGGGGCCTCGGCGCCCAGGACCTGCGACAGGCTCTTGATGCTCGACGGCGACCCGGGGCTGAACGTGCCGCCCGCCTCGATGCTGACGCCCTTGCCGATGGTTCCCTTGCCCATGAGCGTGCCGCGGACGATGAGCGTGCCGGTGTCGCCGCCGAGGGTGCCGTTGATGATGAAGACGGCGCCGGGGTTGATGGTGACGTTGCCGCTGGTGAGGATCGTGCCGCTGGGGAGTTGGTTGGCGTCGCCGCTGATGGTCAGCGTGTTGCCGATGGTGAGGGTGCCGGTGGAGATAAGCGTGGAGTCTCCGGTCAGGATGACCGGTCCGCTGATGATGCCCGTGCCGCCGAGGGTGCCGGCGTTGATGATATCGCTGACGATCATGCCGTCCACCTTGAGCGTAGCGCCGTCGGCGATGCTCAGGCCGTTCTCGGTCGTCAGCGTGTGGCCATTGAAATTGACCGTCACCGTGCCGGCGTTGATGGCGATGGTCTGGGTCAGTTCATTGCGGTCCAGCGCGACGGTGTAAGCCGAGTTGCGGTCGAACGTGGCGTTGCCGACCTGCATGGCGGGTGTGCCGGTGGACCAGTTGGGTCCGCGTCCCCACGTTCCGCCTGCCGCATTCGTCCACGTCCCGCCCAGGCCCACCTGCGCCACCCAGTGGCGGGTATAGCTGGCCTGCGGCCCGTCGCCATCTGGGTCGAACGCACCGCTGCCCGCCACCCAGCCATAGGCGCTTAGGGCGCGGGCGGTGGTCAGCGTCCACGCGCCGCCGGCGGGCACGGGAACCACGCCCAGGTCATTCAGGTCGATCGCGCTGGCATCCGGCAGCCAGATCACGGCGCGGTCGCCCACGTAGATGCCGCTGAGGTCGTACTTCTGCGCGTACCCTACGGCCGTGCCGGCGCCGTTGACGGCATAGGCGGAGGCGCTGGTGGAATTGTTGGCGTCCAGACCGAGGTTGCCCAGCTCGGTGGCGGCGGTGCCGGAGCCGTCCCAACGCACGGCGCGGGTGCCCTTATCGCCGCCGTCGCCATCGTATTTCTGCGCGTACCCCACGGCCGTACCGGCGTCGTTGACGGCGTAGGCGTGGGCGGTCGTGTAGCCGATGCTGCCGTTGTTGGTGCCCAGGTTGTCTAGTTCAGTGGCGGTGCCCGAGTCGCCCCAACGCACGGCGCGGTCGCCGACGAGGCTGCCGCTGACGTACTTCGTTGCCCACCCCGCGGCCGTGCCGACGGCGTTGACGGCGACGGCTTGGGCGTTCGTTGTGGGGTAGGGCCCGCCAGTGGTGCCCAGGTTGCCCAACTCGGCGACGACGCCTGAGGAGTTCCAACGCACGGCGCGCGTGCCCAAGTTGGACAACCCGCCCGGTTTTTGCGAGTATCCCACGGCTATGCCGTCGTCGTTGATGGCGAAGGCGTAGGCCTTCGAGGCGCTGGTGGTCAGGCCCAGGTTGGGCAGTTCGGTGGGGACGCCTGAGGCGTCCCAACGCACGGCGCGGATGCCCTTGTCGGCGTTGCTGACGTACAGTTTCGCGCTGCCCACGTCTGTGCCGCTGGCGTTGACGGCGTAGGCCTCCGCGTTCGTGGAGCCGTTAATGGTGCCCAGGTTGCCCAACTCGGTGGCGATGGCGCCCGCGGCGTCCCAACGCACGGCGCGGTAGCCCTTGTCGACGCCGACGTCGTACTTTTTTGAGCGCCCCACGGCTGTGCCGGCGTCGTTGACGGCGAGGGCCAAGGCGGCCGTGGAGTTGCTGGTGCTCAGGCCCAGGTAACCCAACTCCGTGGCGGCGGTGCCCGAGGCGTCCCAACGCACGGCGCGAAGGCCCATGTCGATGCCGTTGTCGTACTTAATCGAGCGCCCCACGGCGGTGCCGCTGTTGTTCACGCCCCAGCCGGGTGCGTAGGGTATTTCGCCGTCCTTCAGCCCCGTCTGCGTAGCAGGATCATACTCCGGCGAGCCGGCGACCTGTAATATGCCCGCCTGAGCCGTCGCCCCCAGCCCGATTGCTACGATGGCGGCCAGAATCATCGAACTCGGTTTGTAAACCATTGCGGTTTCTCTCCTCGCTCATTGGTTTATTCGGGACAGTCACAAATGGCGTTAATCTGGACGTGAGTGGGTGCTCCGTCCGCCATCACACCCCTGCCCGTATGGCCTTAGAATGGCACCCCCTCGTGCCCTGGAAAGTCCCAGGACAGCATGAGCACACGCTCACCACTATAGACAATATACAACAGAATCCGGGCGGAAGCAAACCTCGGAGCGATGTTTTAACCGGGTGCGGCAACAGTTCTTTCCGGCCGTGGAAAGATGTGGCCCGGCCCTTCCTGAAAACCCCATCCAGCCCCACGAACGTGATAGTTCAGGCAACCTCCTGGGCCTATTCGGGGTCCATGGGTTCATCGATGGCGTCTCGGTCGCGCAGCAGGAACCGCGGGGCCGTGTCAAAGGCAAAGGCCTCGGCAACCTGCGGGGTGGCCCAAGCGGCAGGGTTGGGCACGGGCTTGGGCGGGCTGGCCCGGGGCCGGTTGCGGCATGCCGAAACCGACAACCTATGGAACCGGCGGCGGCCCCGGCTGACCTGGACCCGGACACGTCGGCCAAAGAAAAAGGGTTCCATTTGGTCTTCATCGGCCGCAAGCCCACTGGGGCGACGGTTGCGGATGTGGCCCGCACCAGGGAAATCCTCGGCCTCGATCCACAGGCTAAGGAATTCCGCTTGGTGTTCGGCAGCGTGTCCAGCGGCGATACGGAATTGTCTATCCTGTGTGCTCGTCCGGCGACCCCTGATAATCAGGGTGATGACAGGACGTTGCCCGCGGAAAGGGCATAAGTGAGGACGGAGATAAGAATAGTCCCGGCAGTCCAGTGTGCAATTGGGCTGAAATCCGGGTCGGTGATGGGCAATTGAAACACCAAGAGATCGGGGGCTTACCACAGGCGTGCAGGGAAGGCGAGCGCAGGCTTTTTGGCAGCAAGATTTCATGGCGAGGCTGTACCGTGACCGCGGCCGTGAATGGCTGGGCCGACATGCGAATCGTCAAGCCACGCGCCGCAGCGTGACGACGGGCAGATGCCTGCGTCCCGCCTCGAACGTGACAGTGAGTTCGATTCGCGCACCGGGCTGGCCCATGATGAGCACTTGCGGCTTGGCGCATGGCGACCCACGTGGCCAGTGGGCTCGCGGCTCGAATCGCGGCGCTCGGTTGGCAGGCCGAAGTCCGAAGTACCTTTCATTCGGC
>JAPLMO010000014.1 GCA_026386995.1 Planctomycetota bacterium
AGCCCGGCCAGGCCTGCCGCACGAGCGGCGGGTGATCCGCAGGTTGAGCACGCGGCACAACGGGTGTGGCCGTTTTTTGTGGCACTGTTTTGGCACGCTCATGTTATGAGGCGGCTTCAGCCGCCTTCGCGCCGCGAAAGCAGCGTGTAGACCGGGGCTTTTAGCCCCGGTATGCGAGCGAGCCGAAACACATTCCGCTCTTCTTAAATCTTAATAGAGCCCGCCTCGGCGGGCGACTGATCCCCGCTGGCAGCGGCCCATGCAACCGCAACAAGCCCGCTGAAGCGGGCTGAAGGAAAAGGAAAGAAAAAGTGCGTCGGTCGTTGCGCGCACCTCGGCCTAGAAGGCCGAGTCTACACCCCGCTTCGCGGGGCAAAGGCCCCTGGAAGGGGCCTGACGGCCACAGCCACGATCTGCGGCCAACCCCCCTTTTCCGGCAGGACCAAGAGTGTCGTTGCATTCCGCTGCCGCCCAGATATCCTTGAGGCCGTTTCGTGTGGCAGCCGGGTCCATTCCACGGTTTACGCGGAGGCACGACTATGCACGAATACGTTTTCCGGGCCCTCGGAATCAGTTTGCTGGCGGCGACGGCGCAGGCGGCCGCCTGGCAGGAACTCCCGCCCGTCGACCAGTTACCCGTCATCCAGGACCTGCCCGACCCGTTCGTCTTCAACGACGGCTCGCGCGTCAAGACCAGGGAAGACTGGGCGGCCCTCCTGGACTTCGCCGACAAGGTTTTCTTCGGCAAGGCCGTTACCCGCAAGTTCGACCAGTTGACCGATCCGGACATGGAGAAGGCGTTCTCCTGGTCGGCGCCGATGTGATCTCCAGGGCAGGAGTTCCTATGCGGCACCAGATTGTTGTGATCGGCCGAAGAATGAGAATGCTTATACGAACCGCAGTATTCAATAAGAGCCGGTAGCAACGCTTGGCATATTACACGGCAGCATTCGTTGTATTAGTGATAGTGCAGCTATTTCTGTATGCCCTGTCTCTCTCCCTTTTGTTTGCGGCCCCCCTGGCCTGGCCCATCATTGGTTTACCGGTGCTGACCGGCCATCTCTGGCTGGTAATGACTGATGTCAGGATCTCGCCTCTCTTGGCCACCCGGAACCGGACATTACAATCCACCAGCGACACGGGCCACCTGGTGATTGACTTTCCTGCCGCCCCTCCTTAACCTGAGGCCCACTCCGCCGGCCCCGAAAAGGCCGGGGGCCGTGAGGAGCGAGGAAAACCATGGCTGGCGTCCCCCGGTTTCTGATTATGCTAAGCTTTATCCTGATCCTGGGCGTTACAGGACTGTGCGTTTCACCGGCACAATCCCAAACAACGCTTGATGGAAACTTGTTGGCCTACCGCTCGACGGGGGCCTCATGCCCGGACAAGGCATGGTGCCTGAACGAGAACGGGTTTGTTGGCACCTATATCCGGCTTGCCACGGCGAACGAAGTCTCGTTCACCGTCCGCGCCTCGAAAAGCGTGTCGGAGACCGGCGCGCCCCTGCTGGGGCTCCGCGTCGCCGATTTCGCAACGTCCTGGCCCGTAACCGGGATGGGCGGCAACTACAGTTCGCACACGCAGACGTGGACGCTGCCCGCCGGCACGTATTGCATTCGGCTGGAGAACAGCAATCATCGACCCTCGGGCGGGCCCTGGGCGGTGAATGTCCGGGACCTTACCATCACGGGGGCCACCGTCCTGAACACGGCGGCCGATGCCCATGCTCTCGCCGCGGCCGACACCTACATCGATCACTTCCGCAAAGGCACCGCCACCCTGGCGCTCATGGGCGACATGCGGCCGCTTCCGAACGCGCCTGTGCGCATCCGCCTCAAGCGCCATGCGTTCAACTTCGGGACCGCGGTCGCTGGCGCCGACGACGTCAACTACCGGAACTTCGTGATCGGCAACTTCAACGCGGTTGTCCCCGAGAACGCCGGCAAGTGGGCTTACAACGAACGGACGCGCGGGGTTGTCACGCTCGATTTCGTGGATGGCCTCATGGATTTCGCCGCCCTCAACGGCAAGCGGGTGCGCATGCATGGCGTGTTATGGCAACTTTCCAACCCCGGCTGGGTGACCGCCCTTCAAGACACGGCCCTCAAGGGGGCCAGCCAGGCGGAGCGTGACGCCGCCAAGGCGGATCTGCGCGCCGCGATCAGTAAACGCATCCAGTATTTCGTCAAAGATCGCGCCCAGCGCTACTACGAACTGGACGTGATCAACGAGGGCGTCCACTCGCCCATTCATTATAAGATTTTCGGCACCCAGGGCGTCGCGGACATTTACAACGAAATCAAAGCGGCGGTGCTGGCCGCAGGGGCGAAGACGCGCCTCGTCACGAACGAATTCGATATTCTCCAATCGTCCGACGAGAACCATGATCCGTATGCCAATTGGTATCGGAAACACGTTGAAGAACTCCGCAACGCCGGCGGGGCGATCGATGGAATCGGCATTCAGTATTACGCGGTGGACAACAGCCAGATGCAGAAGAACAACCTGCACAACCCCTCGCGCATCGCCCAGGTATTCCACAATCTGGCCACAACCAACCTGCCGCTTTCGCTGTCTGAATTCGGCGTGCAAGCCGTTGGCGACCCGACGCCCCGGCGTGCGGCAGAGTTACTCGCCGACTCCTTGCGCCTCTGTTTCGGTCACGAAAAGATGACGACGTTCATCACTTGGGGCTTCTGGGCGTCGCGCATGTGGTCGGTGGCTCCCGCGGGGGCGCTGATGGATGCCCACTGGAACATCACACCCGCCGGCAAGGTTTGGCAGCAGTTAATGGGCGTGCGGGATTGGGCTATCCCCAACCTGCCCACGTGGACCACCGATGTCTCTCTGGCCACCGACGCCCAGGGCCGCGTGAACTTTACCGGCTTCTACGGCAACTATGAAGTTATCTCCGGCCAACAGCGCGGAGAGTTCACGCTGACCCAAGGGACGACCCACTACACGGTCGCCGTCAGTGTCACCTCGGATGCGACAAAGAACCATCCCTGAAAACCGAAAACCCGGGGGCGCTGCCTAATGGCATTAGGTTAAGCCCGGTTGGGGTCAGGAGCCCTATCTGTAAGGCTCCTGACCCCTTCCCGGCGGGCCGAAAACAGGGTTTGCTCGAGCGAGAAGTCCTTATCCTAATGCCATTAGGGGCGCTGCCTGGTAGTCCGTCAACTTTGATTATGTGGGTGCCACGGTTGCCGCGGCGACCGCGCTTCCCCGCCTACGACCGCGGCTGCCAGGCCGGGTTTCTTATCGCCCGCGCACCGGGGGGAACCTCCGGGCGGAAGCCAATAAACGCACCATCCCGGAGGCCCCTCTTGAGGGCCTCCGGGATGGCTTGTCGCTTAACTATACCCGAACTACCGGCCCGCCCGACGGCGACGGGTGATCATGGCCGCCGCTCCGAGGGCCAGCAGCGAGAGCGTCGCCGGCTCGGGAACCGCGCTGATCCCGCCCGTCAACTGACCGGCCGTCATGCCGTAATTGTTGGCTTGAAGCCCGACGTCGTCATCGCTGACGATCCCGTCGTAACCGTAGACGTCGCCATCGGCCCAACTGATCTCGGTACAGCCGTAATTGTTCGACAGGATCGAGATGTCGCTGTCGTCGACGATGCCGTCGAGGTTCACGTCGCCGATGAGCGTGTACCGCACGAGGACCGAGTTCGCGGCAACAGCCGTGGTGTCGCCGAACGGGATGCCGGAGTCGAACCACACGGCCGATTCGCCGTTAAAGGCGTAACCAATGCTGTTGGTGGTCGAGCCGCCGGCAAGCCACGCCGAGGTGATGCCAAGGCCGCTCCAGTCGCCGCCGGCCGCCGCGTTGTATGCAAAGACGATCTGCGCCCGCACGGTGTCAATGGGGCTTTCGCCGGTGTAGTTGATCGCCAACGGCCGTCGTTCAGGTCCAGCGTGCCGGTCGGCGTACTG
>JAPLMO010000157.1 GCA_026386995.1 Planctomycetota bacterium
AGAGCAACAAGAACGTGGTGGCCATCAGGAACAACGTGAGCTCGTCATATCTGGGGGTCAGGGCCTTGATGCAGCGAGGAGCCCGCTCGCCTTCGCTATTAAGCCATTCCCACAATGTTGGTTCATGGTTCGACGAGCTCATCGTTCTTCCCGTTGATTGCGAGGAGGTTCTTGGTGCCCCTTCCTTCGGCGAGTTCCGGGGGCGCAATCCCCAATTCCACACAAGAGAATCCGGGAGAATCGGCGTTTCCCAGATTCCTTTCTCGGGCCGTCGTGGGCCTCAGCGGCCCGGTCCAGGCGCCAGAAGCATTATACCGCGCGATGTGGATGGGGAAAGCAGAATCCGCAGGGCGCGCAGGTCGGCGCCGCCCGCTCACAGGAACAACACTGAACGTCCGAATGTCCGGAGTATCGCCCGCCGGACGGCCGTCACGTTTCTCAAACGCCCTCAGGAAAGTTCCTGAGCTGGACGTTGCCGGAAGGTCCGTACAGGCCGTCCGTGTTGTCTCCGCCGCCGCCATCGATGGTGCCCGTTGCGCCGCCGAAGTCGACGTCCTCGCCGAGCAGCGTGTCGTCGCCTCCGCCGAGGTTTATGTTAACGTAGGGTCCAAAGTGGAGGGGGCCGTAGCCTGGCTGTTTCTTGCCGCCGGGATCATGGGAGGATCGGACTACGCCGAGGGCGACGGTGTCATCCCCGGCTCCGGTCTTGACTGTGACGGCGCCTTCCAAGAAGGTGCCGGCGCCCGGGGGGTACTGGCCGCCTGAGCCGCGGACGATGGAGCCGAGGCTGACGGTGTCGCTGCCCTGGCCGGTGGAGATGATGACGTTGCCGACGACGGTGAGGCCTGCCACGCCGACGACGTCATTGCCCCTGCCCGTTTTGATGGAGAGATTGCCGAAGATCAGGGCGTCGGTGACGCCGCCCGTGATGGTGACGGCGTTGTCGCCGCCCTTGAGGTCGATGAGGATATCGCCTGAGTTGCCTGTGACGTAGGCGGGGGCGGCCAAGCCGTTGACCAGTGTTCCGTCGAGTCCTGCGACCCCGACCATGCCGTTGGCGAGGACGGTGACTTCGACGACGTTGGAGGCGTCGTCGCCGATGATGCTGACGGCGCCGTGTGCGACGGTTGCGACGACGTTGCCGCTGAGGAGCACTCTCGGTTCGAGTCCTTCAAACACCACGGCCTCACTTGCGAGTCTGGTTTGCGTGACCATTGCGGGTTCTCCTAAACAACCTGCCACGCCGCCGGGCGTGGGACTGGATCGGTGCCCTTGATTTCCGCTTGGGATTCTAGGATATGCCGCCGCCGGTGTCAACAAAGAAAAGTGGCCAAAAAGTCGCGCGTTCCGTCTGAACTTCCAGCATGCCTAACTCCGCGCAAGAGAATCCGGGACGATCACCGTTCCCTGGATTCTTTTGTCGGCCGGTCGTGGACCACCGTTCCATGCCCTGTGGTTATGTCATTTCGGTGCGACATGGACCTCGAAAAGGATCGAGCATCAGCCGGTGAACACGGAGACGGTGGAGCCGCCGCTGTTGACGACGAGCAGTTCGAGGAGTCCGTTCGCGTTCACGTCCGCCGCGGTGACAAACACAGGATTCGATCCGCCAAGATACCGGGTCGCGGCGGCGAACGTGCCATCGCCGTTGCCGAGAAGGACGGAGACCGCATAGATGTCGGTATTGTTCGCGGTCACGAGATCCAGCTTTCCGTCGGCGTTCACGTCAGCCGCGAAGACGGATATGGGCGTTGTCGCGGGCGCATAATCGGTCTTGGCCTGGAACGTGCCGTCGCCGTTGCCGAGAAGCACCGACACGGAATTGGAGCCGTAGTTCACGGCGGCGAGGTCGAGTTTACCGTCGCGGTTGAAATCTCCGGCAACGACCTGAGCGGGGGTGCTGCCGACCGAGTAGTCGGTCTTGGCGCCGAACGTTCCGTCGCCGACGCCGAGGAGCACAGAGACAGAATTGGCCCCGTAGTTTGCGACGATCAGGTCGAGTTTGCCGTCACGGTTCACGTCCGCTGCACAAACCGAGTGGGGGCCGGCGCCGGCCACAAAGTCGGTCTTGGCTCCGAACGTGCCGTCACCGACCCCGAGAAGCACGGAAACGTTGTTGGTCCCGATGTTGGCCGTTATCAGGTCGAGTTTGCCGT
>JAPLMO010000197.1 GCA_026386995.1 Planctomycetota bacterium
TCGTGCTGTACCTGCTCGAGATGGGCGTCGACATAAATGCTGAACTCAAAGAAACCCCAGACAACAAACGCGCGCAAGACGACAAGGACGACCATACGCCGGTACATGGAGCGGCCGTCAGCGGCCACACCGAGATTGTCCGCATGCTGGTTGAGCGCGGCGCGGCGGTCCGCGACGCCCCAACGGCCGTGGCGGCCAACAACGTGGACCGCCTGCGGCAACTGGTCAAAGAGAACCCCCAATTCCTGGAGAAGACCTGGTACACGTGGGGAGCGTGGACCGGAGAGAGCACGCTTCTTCATCATGCCGCAATGCATGGCAGCACCGGGTGCATCGCGGCGCTTGTGGCCCTGGGGGCCGACCCGAAGGCGCAGGATTCCGAGGGCTGCACGCCCCTGATGATGGCTGCCGCCGGCGGGCACGTCGAGGCCGTTCGCGAACTCCTGAAGCACGATGACCGCCTCAACCACGCCTGCAAGTACGGGTTGACGCCTCTGGTTTTCGCGGCGTCGCGCAGCCGGGAGGCCGTTCTGCAACTGCTGCTTGAGCGCGGCGCGGAGTACGATATCTTCACGGCCGCGATCCGCGGCGACCTGGCACGGGTGAAGGAGTTGGTCGCAAAAGACCAGACGCTTGTCGCAAAGGAGGCCAGCTCGCAGACGCCGCTTGCCTGGGCGGCCACGCGCAACAGGCCAGAGGTCTTGAGATTCCTGATCGACCAGGGAAGCGACATCAACCACCACAACGACTGGGATGGGTCGGTGCTTGCCCAGGCCGCGTGGCTGGGACACATGGAGATTGCCCGTATCCTGCTGGATCGCGGCGCGAACCCGGAGGTCGGCGCCGGCGCCGACGCCTACGGCACGCCTCTGCACCGCGCCTGCTGGCAGGGCAACATCGAGATGGTCCTCGTCCTCCTGAAGCACGGCGCGCAGATAGACTCGGTTAACAACACTAAGGATACGCCCCTGTGCTTTGCCATCAGGCAGGGGCAGACGGCGGTGGCCAAACTGCTTCTGGATCGCGGGGCCGACCCAAACGGCAAGGGCAACTCGCCCCTCAGTGCGGCCGCATGGGAAGGCCGATCCGAGATTGCACGGATCCTTCTGGAACGCGGCGCCGAGGTCGGCATGGCGCTGCACAACGCGGCCGAGCGAGGGGACGCCGACCTGGTTCAACTGCTGCTCGCCCACAAGGTGGACCGCTCGCTCCGAGACGACGAGTCACGAACGCCGCTGCATGTGGCGGTCATGTGCCGCGAGGCCGATCGCATCCAGGAGTACTTCAAGGTCGTGGACCTCCTCCTGGAGCAAGGGTACAGCCTGGATGACGGCAGCAGCGGCGGCCGCAGAGTGATTCACCTGGCGGCCAACCTGCCCATGCTCGAACACCTGCTCGAGCGCGGCGCGGATGTCAACACGCGCACCACCAGCAACGTCGCGACCCCGCTGTACCTGGCCTGCGCCTACAAGGATGTGGACCGCGTCCGGTTCCTGCTGGACCACGGCGCAGACGCCAACGCGTCCGACAAAGACGGCGGCACGCCGCTGCATCAGGTTATTGCGCAAGCCGACGAGCGGTCCAGGGCGGTTGCCGACCTCCTGCTGAAGCACGGCAGCTCGCCGGACATTTTTGCCCATGCTCAACTCGGCCGGAACGAAAAGGTCCTGGCGTTGCTCGATGAAAAGCCCGACCTCGTGCACGCACAGGGACCAGGCGGGCAGACCCTCCTGCACATCGCGGCGGCCAATGGAAACCTCGATCTCGTCAAGGCCCTTGTGATGCGCGGGGCCGACCTCGAAACCAAGAACAGTTGGGCCGGCTGGACTCCCCTGCACTGCGCGGCGGGTGGGGGACACGCCGACGTGGTCAAGCACCTGATCGAACACGGGGCCAAGGTCGAGGTCCCCGGCGCCTACAAGCAAGGGCCTCTCCACACGGCCTCGATGCAGGGCCAAACCGAGGTTGTGCGGCTGCTGATTGCCGCCGGAGCCGACATCAACGCCACGACCGTCTGGGGTTACTTCCCCCTGGCTGAAGCCGCACAGGAAGGACACATCAAGATCGTCAAACTCTTGCTGGATGCCGGGGCCGACGTCAACCGATCCGTCAAGAACAGCGGCACGGTGCTCGATGCGGCGCTCGACCGAGGTCGGGACGAGGTGGCCATACTCCTGATCGAGCGCGGGGCCAGGGTCGTCGATACGGGAGACACGTACTCGCCACCCTTGCACGAGGCCGCCAGCAGTAACTCGGTCAAGATGATCCGGGCGCTCCTGAAGGCCGGCGTACCGGTCAACCTGCTCAACGAGCGCGACGACACGGCCCTGGACTGGGCGCTCGGCAACGGCAAAACCGACGCCGTGAAGGCCCTCCGCGAGGCCGGGGGGATGACGGCCCACGAACTCCTCGGCCCCGAGCGAGTGACGTCGCTGGTGCAGCAACTGGGCAGCAGTGCCTACAGGGACCGCGAGGCCGCCGATGCGGCGCTGAGCAGCATCGCGCCCAAGGTTGCCCGCCTGCTGCGCGAGGCCCTCGCGAAGGTCAACGCCGACGACCCGGAGCGCAGGATGCGCCTGCGGCGGATCCTGGCGTCCTTGCCGCCGGACCCGAGCGGCAGCCGCTAGGTATCTTATGCTGGCCTTTCGCTTTTCCTCGTGGTAAATTGCTGGCCCACGGTGCGCACCAAGCGCTCCGCCGTGCAAGGAGAACCCAGCGATAAGAGCCCCGCAATGAGAGCCTGGACCGTCGCGGCACTGGCGGGGTTGATGGTATGGCCGCACATCGGGAGGATGGCTGATGAGCGGAACCCTGAATCGGCGGACCTTTCTCCGGGCCGTTAGCCTCTCGGCCGCAACTCTGGCGATGGCGCGCTGGCTGCACGCCGCCGAGGCGCCGCGGGGCCCCAAGCCCAACATCATCTTCATCCTGGCCGACGACCTCGGCTTCGGCGACCCTCAATGCAACAACGCCGCCTCCAAGATTCCCACGCCGAACATCGACCGGCTGGCCTCGCAGGGCGTTCGGTTCTCCGATGCGCACAGCGGCTCGGCCGTCTGCACGCCCACGCGGTACGGCGTCCTGACGGGCCGCTACTGCTGGCGGACGAAGTTGAAGAACGGCGTGCTGGGCGGCTTCTCGCCGCCGCTGATCGAGAAGGGGCGGCTGACGGTGCCGGCGCTC
>JAPLMO010000524.1 GCA_026386995.1 Planctomycetota bacterium
CCCTGCCGACCCCGCAGCGAATGGCCCAGGCCGGCAATGACGTGCCCGCCGGGCCGTACACCCCGCAGACCCTCGCTCGCGGCGGGTGCGTCTACGAGTGGACGTGGGGACGAAACCCGACGCCCGAGCAGATCGACGAACTGGCCGGACGCCTCGTCGTGACCTACTTCGTGCTGGCGCACAAGCGGATCGAAACTCCGTTCGAGGTCGTCAGTCCCAGGGCGATCATCATCACCGCCGAGCACGAACGCGGGGCCGTGCTGCAATTTTCGTCGGATGAGCCGCTGGACGAGCAGACGGTGCAGGAACACCTTCAGCCAATCGCGGCGCTAGGCCGGGGCAACTGACCGCCCGGCCGCCACCATCGAGAACCCCAATGCTGGAACTTACCGGAAAGCAGAAGCGCCACCTTCGCAGCATCGGCCAAGGGCTCGACGTGCGCGCGTCGGTCGGCAAGGCCGGCGTCAGCGAGGCGTTCGTCGCGACGGTGCGTGAGCTGCTGGACCGCCACGAGCTTATCAAGGTCCGCCTGCCAGCCGGGCCGGGCAAGTGGCGCGACGCCCTGGCTGGACAGATCGCCGAAGCCGCCGGTGCCATCTGCGCCGGCGTGGTTGGCCGGACCGCCCTGCTCTACCGGCCGAACGAAACGCTCGAGCACAAGGACCGCATACACTTCCCATAGCCGCGTGAGCGACTTTCCTCTCCGGCACAGATCAAGGTTCACAGCTACAAGGGCTTCTGCATCGGCAAGGCCGCTCCTTTTGGAGTGGCGAGCCACAAGGGTGATGACACATTTGGAGTGCGGCGACAAGCCCCGAAGGCCCCAACGGGGCAGGGGCGCCCTCGCCGCTTTCGACAGCGCCTGTACGCCGCATTCAGGGACAGGTGGTCCGCCATCGAAAGCGGTCCCGGCGCGCCGGGACACTCCAAAGGCTCCGCTTTTTCCACGCGTTTGCTACAAACCGGCCCCAAAGGCCCGCCGAGGCGCCCGGCCCCGCCGGTCCATTCCGAAGACGGCTCGCTTTGAGAGCCCTTTTGCCAGTGCCCGGAAATCAGATCACTCACCCATTACACCGGCTCCTTTGCGGACTATTTTCCTTGCTCGCCCAGGCGGCACAAACGTACATTGTTGAATGAAGCTTGGCCCAGGGACCATTGCAACCAGACGAGACGGAAGCAATATCGCGGTATTGAAATGATCCACTTCACGTGCGAGCACTGCCGTAAATCCGTCCACGTGGACGACCGCTACGGCGGCATGAAGGGCCGCTGCCCGCACTGCAAGCAAACCGTCGCCATCCCCGCCGCCAACGACGCGCTCAGTGCCCTGACGGCCGCGTTCGGCCAGGCCCAGGCCAAGCCCGACGACACCAACCACGCCGGCGTCCCCCCGCCTCCGGGGGTCGGCCAAGAGCCGCTCCGCGAGGAACTCATCATCCTGCCCGAGGAAAGCAACGCGGACCTGGCCGACACTGTCATGCTCCCGGCCGGGGTATTCGCGGAAAAGGAAGGGGAAGAGGAATCCTCGCAGGCCCGCTCGCGGCGCCCGGTTCACCCAACGGCACTCGATCGTCATCGCCCGGCCCTGAACATCGTGCGGACGATCCTGATACTGGTGGCGGTCATCGTGGTGCTTATTGTCGCGGTGGTGGGCTTCGCCCTGGCGACGCGCAAGTTCTGAAAAATTCTGACCGGCTCCGACAGGCTGGTACTCCTTCACGCGTTTCTTGATGAATCTGGCGCCATGCTTCAGCGTACGTTGTCAGAGAGAGGGTTTCAATTCTGGGACAAGAGCTGCAAGAAGGCGCGACCATATGGAGTGCGGTGACGAGCCCTGCGAAGCCTTAGCGAAGCAGGACGACCTCACCGCTTTGGCTAGCGCCTGTGCGCCGCATTCAGGGACAGGTGGTCCGCCATCGAAAGCAGTCCCGGCGCGCCGGGACACTCCAAAGGCTCGCGCTTCGCCGATACACTCCAAGCTTCCGCAGCAGTTCTGACCAACGGTCGCCAAGTAGGTGCTTCCGTCTTAGGAAACATGCTCTTGGGAGGCATGCTTGCCCAAGGCTGGAAGCATGTCACCACAAACCACGATCTCTCGCCGCACCGTCGCCATAGCGCTTTGGCGCGCCGGCGACTCACAGCGAAGGGCGCTCGTTCACTTTCGCCGCCGCCGGATCAGAGTTTACCCGCCATAGCCGCTCTTGCGGCGAAGGAGGGCCAGCCCGCCCCGCTTCGGCAAGCTCAGGGCGAGCAGCGCCAGCAGCGACAGCGTGGCGGGTTCGGGGATGACGCTGAACTTCACATCTGCGCCTTTGCCCCCGTAATGGTGCTCGTTGATGTCCTGGGTCCGGGCGTAGCAGGTCTTGAAGTCAGGCGACCAGACCTCGGGGTCGTCCCCGCAACAGGCCAGGATGAATAACGTCCCCGTGCCGTCGCCGTTCTTGGTCACGCGGATGGTGAGGTCCTGGAAGTCGTAGTCGCCCGTTCCAATCGAGCCGTCGTCGTAGCACCAGTAGTAGAGGTTGGGGTTAGTATCAGGTACGTACGGCTCGGGCGTGATCGACCGGCCCTCGCCAAGCGTGCCGAACTGCGTGCTGGAGTATTTGAGGATCTTGAACGAGCCGCCGAATCCGCCGTCCTCGTTCATCTCGATCAGCGGGATGCCCACGTTGCTGGTCGGGCTGGCGCGAATGACAATCATGCTCTCGACGGAACTACCTTCGGCATACCCCAGGATGAAGTCGGCCCGCGCCGTGCCCGCCATCCATCCCGCCAGAAGAACTGCCACCATCGCCCCAATAGCCTTCGGCTTCATAGTCCTGCCCTTTCCCAGAAGTGCCCACGGACTTTCCACCTTCGGCATGATTGAGCGTAACAGACTCCTCCGAAGGCGGGAACGATGAACGGAGCCTTCCCGCTGCGGGCTGCATTATACCACGGGGGGCCAGGGCATCAAGGGGAATCGCGTGGGGAATCGCGTGGGGAATCGGAAGGGTTGACGCAGACCCCGGCGGCCATTGCCGACGACCTACACCGGCGGGAGGGGTTCGGCAAACAACACTTCGCCGGCGGTCATTTGAAGTCCAGCAGTCCCCCGGCGGGCATTGTGCCGGGCGGGGCGGCGTTGGCGGCGGCGGTTGCGGCGCTTGGCGCGCTGGGGGGCGGCAAGACCGGCGACGGCGACGCTGCGGCGTCGGGCAGGCCGAAGCGGGCATCCTCGATCTTCCTTTGCCACTGCCGGACATCCGGGTCATCGACCAGCGCCGCGGCGCGGTCGATGTACTTCATCGCCAGGCCGTGGCGGTCCAGCAGATAGTAGACTCTAGCGGCCTTGAAGGACGCCGCCGCCTCCATCGCGGATGTCTCAGCCGCCCTGGCGAACATCTCCGCCGCCTCCGGGTACTTGTGCTGAAGCTGGAGCACGTCGCCCAGCGGGATGTACAGTTCGGGGACCTCTTGCTGGGCCAGGGCGCGGCGGAGCGTTTTTTCGGCCTCGGCCGGCCTGGCGTTTTCCTTCTGGCACTGGGCGAGCATGACCAGAACCCTCATGCTCGGACGCCCCCTGCCGGCCAACTCAGCCAGTGGTGGTTCGGCCTGGTCGAACTTGCCCGCCCGCATCGCCAGCATAGCCAATCCCCAGTGTACCTGGTGGTCCTTGTAGCCGGCATGGAAGGCCTTGAGCAGCATGGCCTCGGCGCGGTCGAACTGCTGGGCCGCCATAAGGGCCGAGCCGTATCGGGCCCAGATATCCGGCGTGGCCTGGTCGCTTTCGGCGGCGCGGCGGAACAGTTCCAGCGCCCCCGGCCCTTGGCGAGCCTCGATGAGTTCGCCCTTTAGGCACAGGCCCTCGGCCGATCGCGGCGCGAGCGTCAACAGGGCGTTGATCGTTTTCTCGGCATCGTCGAGCCTGCCCAGCCGCAGCAGCGCCTTGGCCAGCACAGGCCGGACAAGCACGTCGCGCTGGTCCGCAAGCTGGACGAAGCGCTTGCCCAG
>JAPLMO010000191.1 GCA_026386995.1 Planctomycetota bacterium
GCCTGGCGGGCCTCTTCGAGTTTGCGGCGGTTCTCGGCCACGGGCTGCGGCGCGGCGGGGGCAGGCGTGCCGAACTCGTGGCGGGACTTCGTGGGGTCTTCTCCGCCCCTCGGCTGGTCAGCGCCCGCCGGCGCATAACTAAAGCCTCCATAATCCAGGGTCGCCCCGTTCGCAATGGTAAGTTGCCCCGTGCCGGTCTTGACAAGCGCCGCCGCGTCGCGGGCCACCGCTTTCTCATCCTTCTCGAGGTCGGCCAGCAGGTGCTGGGCCTCTTCGATGCGGCCCTGCCGCGCGAGTTCCGTCGCCTTGTCGGCCCGCGAACTGATCTCCCTGGACTTCTCGGCGACCTTCCGGCCGAGGTCGGGAATGCGGGCGGCGCTGTCCGAGGACCACTTGTTACTCTGCGTCTCGGCCCGCCAGTCACCGTCAACTTCTACCGGCTGTCTCTCCCGCTTATCCTTGACAGACTTCAGTTCGTCGACCTGCCTCTTGAGTTGCTCAACGCGCGTGCTCAGGCCCGATGAGTCGTCCGCCACAGCGGCTAAGTTGCCGCTGATCGACATGACGCCCTTGTAACTCTTGCCCCGCGCCGCGAGTTGCTGCTCGGCGATGGCCTCGCCGAACTCAATCTGCGGCGCGGGCGCGGCTGGACGTAACTGCGGCGCTTCCGTTACAGAAGAGGCCGGCGTCAAGGCCGCGGTAGTCCCCAGTTCATCGACACTGAAGTGATCGGCATGCTCTCCCGCAGCCCCCGGCGCCTGAGCCGTGGAATGCGAAGGCCGGCCTGCCGCATCTTCCCAGGCGAGGCCCGCCACGGACCCGATGGTGAGCGATCCGGCGTTCTTGTCGGCGCCCACCGCCAACGACTGCATTTTTATGCCGCGGGCCGGGGCCGCCAGATCTGTCACCTCGTGTGTCCTTCCGGCATCGCCTGAGCCATCCTGCGCGATGGATTTTTTGAGCGACTGGACCTGCTGCTGCAACTTGGTGACTTCCTGCGCCGCGGCCTTGCGCTCCCCTTCGCGATTCTGGATGAACTCCTTCGCCTTGCGGACGACGGCCTCCTGCTCCTTCGCCTCCTCGCCGCGCGCCTGGAGTTTGCCGGATAGGTTGAGGGCCAGTTTGTAGGCGGCCTCGGCGTCGGTCTCGTTGCCGGCCTTCGCGGCCTGCTCCGCCTGCTGGAGCCAATCCTGCTGGCGGCCGCGAAGATCGAAGTTCGCGCCCTGCTGGGCCATCTGGACGGCCTTGGTCGCGGCCTGAAGGCTGCGGTCCTCTCCCTTGCCCTTCGCCTGCTTGCCGAGGGCGATTTCGATGTTGCCCAGGAACTTTTCGGCGTTCTTGGCTTCAACAGAGTTCGGCGCGACCTCGATGACCTTGCTGAAGTGTTGCCGCGCGCGATCGTAGTCGCCGCGGTTATAGAAATCGTTGCCGGCCCGATAAGAGTTCTTGCCTTGGAGGATGAGGGCCTGCGGGGACCGCGGGTCGAGGCGATTGTCGTCAAACACCTGCCTATCCCCAGCCTGAGGCTGCGGCTCATTGGCCGCCGCCGAGGTCTCCGCTTTCTCGGGCCTGGCTGCCGTAAAAAGGTTGCCTATGATAGGCACGGGCGACAGCGCCGGCTTTTCGCCCCCGCCAGGCTTGCCTTCCGGTTTGGCCGGCGGCGCCTTGGCGGCCGGCGCCGGCCTGGCCGTGGGCTCCGGGCCTTTCAGGCCTGCCGCAAGGTGGCCGTGCCCGTACTCGAACTCCATCTCGGCCGTCTCGTTGGACCACGATGGGACCTCGCGCAGCAGACCTTCCCACCGGCGGACCTGGAGGCCCTCCGGCACCGACACCGCGCACCGCGCGTAGGCCACCGGCAAATCGGTGCGCGGCAGCGGCAGGCGGAGCCGCCCCGCCCGCTCCAGCGGCGGCCACTTGGTCGCGTACACCAGTTCCACCGGGAAACTCACGAGGCCCGCGGTCGTCAGGACCGACTTTTCGAGCGGCACAAAGACCGTGTCGCCCGGCCCGCGCGCGAGGTTCTTCTGCTGCTCCGCCACGCGGGCCAGCAGCAGTTGCGAGGCGGGCGGCAGGTCTACCTTCATGTACTGCTGCCCGCGGTTGCGGACCTCGTACGTGACCTTGGTCATAATGTGGCCGTCGGGCCGGTACAGCATCGTGTAGAGCGCCGTATCGACCAGCGTCTCGCGGACCGGGAACTCCGCCATGTCGACCACGTCGACCTGGGCGTTCCACGCTCCGGCCCCCGCCTGGTAGGCGTACACGGCCGGGGCCGCCAGGAGGCCGCGCACGGCGTCGGGCAGGTCGTACAGCGCCATCGGCTGAAGGCCCGGAGACTCGATCTCCAGCAGGACCGCCCCCGCCCCGCCGCCGATCGCCAGCGTTCCGCCGCGCGCGCTCGCGCCCTGGATGCTGAACGCCGGCAGGGCCATGCGGCCGGTCTTGGCTCGCGGCACTTCAAAGGTGACGGCCAGGCGCGTCCGCTGCGTTATCGGGCCGCGCAAGAACACGCGGGCCGCGCCGCCGGCCGACTGCACCTCGCGGACATCAGGCCCGGTGATGCTGATGCGGTCGGCGCCCTGCGGCAAGGCGACCGCCAACTCCTGGACCTCGCCGCCCCAGAGCCGCAGGTCAACGACCGCCCGGACCTGGTGCACGCCTTCGGCCAGGGTCCAGCCAACCTGGGCCGCGGACTCAATCTGTGCCGCCCGGTGAACGAGCGGCTGCGGCTTCTGCCACGTGACATCCAGCCGGCCGCCCGGGACGAGGCCCACGCTGGCGCGCGTGCCGGCCTCGCCGCCGATGATGGCGGCCGCGGCCCGCGAGAAGCGGACTTCCCACGCCGCCTTCGACTCCACGGCGCCGGTCGTCCATCCCGCCGGCGGCGTGGCCCAGGCCAGACGCCGCTGGACGCCGAGCCGCTCGGACTTCATGGTCGCTCGCGCGGTCACGCGATAGCGGCCGGGCGCGGACGGATCGAGCCAGAACCAGCCGTCGTCGCCGCGGCGCAGTTCCGCGGGCTTCCCGTCGATGGCCACGTCGCGCCAGACCACGGCCGTCGGCAGCAACTTCACGTGCCGCGCCAGGCGCCCCGGCAGCGCCGCCACGTCGAGCGCAGCCTCGATCACCGCCTCGTCGGAGTCATCGGCGAGGAGTGTCCACGCAGCCCGCTCCAGCCATGCGGCCTCCGGAGGTTTCGGCGGGGTCGGCCCGAGCAAGGCGTCGCGGACGAACATCTCGTAAACCGGGATGGGAATCTCGACCTGGGCCTGCGGCCACTCGGGAACGCGCCGGAGGATTTCGCCGGCGAGGTCGTCGCGCACGGAGTCCGCCGCGGCGGGCGCCGCAATGCACATAAGCAACGCCAGAAGGTAGGAACTCCGCCTCACGCACCACCCACGAGCAGCGTCCGGACCCTATCGGACCTGTTGATTCTACCCTTCTGACGCGGGAAGCAAAGAAAAGTTCCTGGAAATTCCGTCTCGCGGATATACTGGGTGACGGGTCGGGTAGCGCTGACGCACTGCGAACGTGCTTGGCATCGCGAGCCGTATTTAGCCCCCGGTGAATACACCGGGGGCGGCACGTCGGAGACACTTGCGCGCTGCCGCCCCCCGTGTATTCACGGGGGGCTAAGTAAGGCACGCCGCGCAGCGTTAAACACCTACCAGGCAACAGCACGCCGCCCCTATTCGGAGAACCGCCATGCCGATCTTTGACGTCACCTTGCCGCTGGGGCCAGCGACGCCGCTGTACCCAGGGGACCCGCCGTTTGTGATGGAGATGTACCGGCGCCTGGAGGCCGGCGAGAGTTCGAACAACTCGCGCCTGGCGATGGGCTCGCACAACGGGACGCACATCGACGCCCCGCTGCACTTTATCGCGGGGGGCATTGCAGTCGACCGGATTCCGCCGGAAGCCCTCATCGGCCTGTGCGTGCTGGTGGACTGCGGCGATGCCGACCGCCTCACGGCCGACGTCCTGAAGCGGCTGGACCTCGCGGGCCGCGAGCGCATCCTCTTCCGCACGAAGAACTCGGCGTGGATCAGCAAGCGGTTCCAGGAACCGTTTGTCGGATTCTCGGCCGACGGCGGCAAGTATCTGGCGGAACTCGGGCCACGGATCATCGGCATCGACTCGCCCTCTCTGGACCCGCGAGGCACACCGGGGCACCCGGCCCACATGGCGATCCTGGGTAGCGGCAAGATCATGGGGGCCATCGAGTGGCTGAACCTGGCCGGCCTTGAGACGGGCGAGTACGAACTCTTCTGCGGCCCGCTGAAGGTGGTTGGCGCCGAGGCTGCGCCGTGTCGCGTGTTTTTGCGCAGGTAGCAACCTCGCGTGGGTGCAAAGCACCCACCCTACATGTTACTATGCCGACCCGATCAACATCGCGCGGGCGACGTACTGGGCGAGGAACAGGACCGCAAACAGCCCCACCAGCCAGTGCAGTTGCCGCGCGCGGCCGGTGACGACCTTCAGAAGCGTGTACGAGATAAAGCCCCACGCGATTCCGTCGGTGATCGAGAGGCTGAACTGCATCACCACGATCGTCAGGAACGCCGGGATCGCCTCGTCGTACTCCTCCCACTTGATGCGGCAGACGGTCCCCATCATCATCACGCCGATGACGATCAGCACCGGGGCGATCACCGGGTAGAACCTGACCTCGATGGGCGTCCCCGCAACCACCTGCACCAGTTCTTCGGCCGTCCCGGCCCGGACGAGGTGCGCCCCGCCGCCGATCATCTCGACGAGCGGCGCAAAGGCGAGCGACGCCAGCAGCAGAACGCCCACCACGACGGCCGCAAGGCCCGTCCGGGCCCCTTCGCGCACACCCGCTGCGCTCTCGACGTACGACGTGACCGTGCTCGTCCCCAAGATCGTGCCGACCACCGTGCCGACGGCGTCGGCGAGGAGTGCCTGGCGTGCGCGCGGCAGGCGGCCGCTTGCATCCATAAGGCCCGCGCGCTCGCTGACGCCGATGAGTGTACCGACCGTGTCAAAGAGGGCGAGGAAGAAAAAGATGAACATCACGAGCAGGACGTCGGCGGGACCGTGATCGCGGAACAGCGCCAGCGGGTCCCTGAAGATGGCCGCAAACGTCGTCCGCGGCGCCTCCGGCAACGACACGATGCGGCCGGCCCAGGAGCCGCTGTCGCGCGGCTTGGCCAGCACCACGCGGACGTCTGCGGGCGGAATCGCGGGAACAGGGTTGGCCGCCCCTTTGGTCACGCCGGCCCGCTCGAGGTGCTGCGCCTTGGTGATGACTTCCAGGCCGTCGGGCAGATAGTACCGTGGCTCCATCTTGCCCACGGCCCAGGCGATGATGGCCGTGGCCAGGATAGAAATGAGGATCGCCCCGCGGACGTTCCTGGCCGCCAGGACGGCCGCGATCGCCACTCCGGCCAGCACGACCAGTGCCACCGGGCTTCGCAGGTCGCCGAGGCGAACGAGCATCGCCGGGTGGTTCTGGACCAGGCCGCCGTATTGAAGGCCCACAAACGCGATCAGAAGGCCGATGCCCACGGCAATAGCGTACTTCAGGCCGTCCGGCACGGCTGTCATGACCGCCTCGCGCAGCCCGAAAATACTGACGGCAACAAAAAACGCCCCTGCCAGAAAGT
>JAPLMO010000437.1 GCA_026386995.1 Planctomycetota bacterium
GAGGTCATCTCCACGCCCCTGACGTTCGTCTCCACCAACCACGCCATCCTGTACGTGGGCGCGAGGCCCGTCTTCGCCGACGTCGAGGCCGAGACGGCCAACATCGACCCCCGCTCGGTCCGCCGGCGAATCACGAAGAAGTCACGCGCCATCGTCTGCGTCCACTACGGCGGGCGGCCGTGCAAGATGGACGAGATCGAGGCCATCGCCAAGGAGCACAACCTCATCCTCATCGAGGACTCGGCCCACGGTTGCGGCGGCGAGCACCGCGGACGCAAACTCGGCACCATCGGCCAACTGGGTTGCTTCAGTTTCCACGCCGTCAAGAACCTCGCCACCGGCGAGGGCGGCGCCATCGTGACCAACGACGACGCCGTGGCCACGCGCCTCCGCAAACTCCGCTGGCTCGGCATCACCAAGGACACCTGGAGCCGCGAGTCCAAGACCCAGTACTCCTGGTACTACGAGGTCGAAGAGGTGGGCTTCAAGTACCACATGAACGACATTCCGGCGGCGATCGGCCTGGTGCAACTGGCGCGGCTGGGCGAGATGAACGCCCGCCGCACGTACTGGGCGGGACGCTACGACGAGGCGCTCTCGGCCCTGGCATGGATACAGCGCCCCATCGTCGAGCCGAACACCAAGCCCGACTGGCACAACTACGTCGTCCAGACCGATTACCGCGACGACCTGAACGTGTACCTGGCCGAGCGCGGCATAGCGACGGGCGTCCACTACATCCCGAACAATCATTACGTGATGTACAAGAAGTGCCGCGGCAAGACGCCCGTTTCCGGGCGCATCTGGAAGCGCCTGCTGACGCTGACGCTCTACCCGGACCTGACGGAGGAGGACTTCGGCCGCATCATCACGGCCATCCGCGAGTTCGGCCGGTCGAAGGGGCTGTAACGCCCCGGTCTTGCGGCCCGATACCGAGGAGTCTTGTGGAAGAGGCGGCGTGCATCCTGTGCGGCAAGGCGGGGGTGGCCTGGTTTGAGAAGGCCGACAAGTTCCCGCCTCACGAGTTGTTTGATGTCGTGCGGTGCCCAGCCTGCCGCCTGGCGTGGGTCAGCCCTCGTCCCACGCCACAGGAGATCGGCCGGTACTATCCCGACACCTACAGTTGGAAGCCCGACGTGGCCGGCGGGCAGTCGCTCGTCCACCGCGCAGAGCAGTGGTACCGTTTTCACCTGCTGCGATTCGAGACGCGCCAACTCCTGGCGTACACGGACCTGGGGCACGGGAACTCGGTGCTGGACGTCGGTTGCTCGAGCGGCGACCGCCTGCTGGTGATGAAGGAGGCGGGCCTGGCGCCGGCGGGGGTCGAGATTTCGCCGGCGGCCGACTTCGCCCGCGAGCGCCTGAATCTGGACGTCCGCCGCGGCACGCTCGAAGAAGCGCGATTCGAGGCCGGCCGCTTCCGTGCCGTCACGCTTCACAACGTGCTGGAGCACGTACACGATCCGCGGCGGCTGCTGGCCGAGGCGCAGCGTATCCTTGCCCCCGGCGGGTGGCTGGTCATCCAGGTGCCCAACGTGCGGAGCCTCCAGGCGCGGCTGTTCGGCAAGCGGTGGGCGGCGGTTGACATTCCGCGGGACCTCTACTACTATGCTCCGGCGATTTTGGGCCGGCTGCTCGATGCCGGCGGGTTCAAAGTTGTCCGCGTGGTTCATCGGACCAGTTTCCTGCATCCGCCGACGGCGGCCATCAGCCTCTTGCCGTGGGCCGACCCGCAACGGTTCTGGAAGGCCGAGGCTGAGGCCGAGGGCGGGGCGGTCGGCGGCCTCGCGCGGCGGATGGCATGGGCGGTCGTCACCATCGCCGTCATGCCCGCGGTGTGGCTGGAGTCCCTGGCTGGCACCAGCG
>JAPLMO010000339.1 GCA_026386995.1 Planctomycetota bacterium
GAGCGACATCTGGATCGCCTCGGCGATTTCAGCGGTCGCCAGGCCGCTGAGGGCTGCCTTCTCCTTGTCGACGACGAATGAGAGTTTGGCGAAGGGCGCTTCGGAGGTGTCGTCGATGTCGGTCACGCCGGGCTCGGCCGCAAGGCGGGCGCGAACGACCTCGGTTGCGGCGAGCAGGTCTCCGTAGGTGCTCTCGGGGCGGCCGGTGACTTCGGCCACGGTCGTCGCGAGGACGGGCGGTCCGGGTGGTGACTCGACGATCTTCAGGCGAATATTATTGGCCGCGGCGATCTTCTGGAGGTCGTTGCGAATCCGGAGGGCGATCTCGTGCGTCTGCTGGGCCCGCAGTCGCCGGTCGGCCAGGTTCACGGCGATATCGGCCACGTTCGCCCCGGTGCGCAGGTAGTAGTGACGGACCATGCCGTTGAAGTCCATCGGCGAGGCCGTGCCGACGTAGGCTGTGAAGTCCGTCACTTCGGGCACGGTGGCCAGGTAGCGTTCGAACTCCTTTGTGGCGGCGTCGGCCCGCTCCAGCGTGATGCCTTCGTCAAAGTCCAGGACGATATCGAGCTGGTCCTTGTTGCCGTAGGGGAGCATTTTAAGGGGCACGTCGCGCAGCGCCGCCAGCGCGACGGCAAACGCCATCAGGCCGCCCATCATCGCCAGGAACGCCCACGCGCGCCAGCGTGCCGCGAGGAGGGGCGACATCAGGCCCCTCAAGATGCGGTGCAGAACCGAGTCGCACGCGGCGGCGGAGGTGTGCGGATCGACCGCGCCGGCCTCCGCGGCAGGCAGGCCGCCTGCCTTGTTATGCCGGCGCTTCAGCAGATGGTACGTCAGCCACGGCGTGATTGTGAACGCCACCACCATCGACATGACCATCGTGACGGGCACGTTCAGGGCCATCGGCCGCATGTACGGCCCCATCATGCCCGTGATGAAGAAGAGGGGGAGGAACGACACGATGACGGCCAGCGTGGCGGCGATAAGCGGTGGGCGGATTTCGCTGACGGCCTCCAGCACGATCTCGCGCGTCGCACGGCCGCGCAACCGGAAATGGCGCGCGATGTTCTCGACGTCCACGATCGGGTCGTCCACCAGCAGGCCCAGCGAAAGGATGAGCGCAAAGAGCGTCACGCGGTTGATCGTCAGTCCGGCCCACAGGTTCACCGAGAGCGTAAGGCCGAAGACCACCGGCACCGCCAGCGCGACGATGAGCGATTCCCGCCACCCAAGGCCCAGCGTGACCACGGCGATGACGAGGATGAGGGCCGCGCCCAAAGCCTCCAGCAGGTCGTTGACCTTGTCGTTGCTCGACAGGCCTGTGTTGCGTGTGACGATCATCTCGACGTTGTGGGGCACGACGTCGCGCTGCAGGCTTTCCGCCGCGGCCAGGACGTCTTCTGCCACTGTGACAGCGTTGGAGCCTTTCTTCTTTGCCAAGGCCACGGTGACGGCCGGGGTCGTGGAGGAGTGCGCTGCCGGGGCCGCCGCGCCCTCGCCGGTTGGCGGCAAAACGCCGACCGTCGAGCCGGTTGATCCCGCGCGTTCTTCCTTGCCTCGCGCCGGGCCCCAGCCGTGGCGGACGTAACTGACGGCCTCCTGCGGCCCGTCGACGACTGTGGCAACGTCCTTCAGGAAGACCGGCCGGTCGCCCGAAACGGCCACGACGAGGTTGGCGACCTCTTCCGGCCGCGCGAAGGCATTGCCGGCCTCGACGCGGTACAGGCGGTCGTTGAGGGGGAAGTCGCCGGCCGTAAGTGTGACGTCGGCGGCGGCCAGTGCGCGCTTGAGTTCCAGCGGCGAGAGGCTGTAGGCCCTCATGAGGTCGGGGTCGAAGTAGACGGTGACGACCCTCGGCTGCCCGCCCAAGATGAAAGCCCGCGAGGTGTCTTTGACGGCGGCCAGGCGGTCCACAACTTCTTCGGCCACGCGGCGGAGGGCGAACTCATCCGGCGGCGGGGTGGCGCCGCTGCGGGCCGTCAGCGTGAGCGTGACGATGGGCACGTCGTCGATCTCGACGGGCTTTACGATCCAGCCCGCGACGCCGGGCGGCACGATATCGCGGTGCTCGTCGATCTTCTTGAAGAGCTTCACGATGCTGCGTTCACGGTCCTCGCCCACGTAGTAGCGGACGGTGATGATTGTCTGGTTCTCGCGCGACATGGAGTAGACGTACTCCACACCGTCGATCTGGTAGAGGATGCGCTCCAGCGGCGTGGCGACGAGTTGTTCTACCTCCTTGGCCGAGTGGCCGGGGAAGTTGACGTAGACGTCGGCCATTGGAACGATGATCTGCGGGTCCTCTTCGCGCGGCGTGGCCAAAATGGCCATGAGGCCGAGGGCCGCCGAAAGTACGATGAGGATCAGCGGCAGGTTCGACCGGAGGAAGATGTCGACGATCCGGTTGACGAAGCCGTGCGGCTTGGGGCCGCTGGGGTCGGTGCTGGGCTGGCAGGATGGGGCGGCCGGGCACTCATTCATGCTTGGCGGCCCTTTCGGCAGACGAGGCGGCCTTGGGGGCGGGGTGGTCCGCCACCTTCTCGCCCTCGGCGAGGCCCGAGAGCACCTGGACCATCGGCTGGTTGTCCACGGTCAGCGTGGGACCGAGTTGCACGGTCCGCCGCCGCAGGGTGTTGCCTTCCGCCACCTCCACGACGTCGAGCTGGCCGATGCGGATGACGGTCGACTGCGGGATGACCAGCAGTTCACGATTGTCGAGCGGAATCATCATCTTCGCGTACATGCCCTTGTGGATGCCCGGTTGGCACGGCCCCACGACCTTTACGGGGAAGGTGCGGGCCACGGGATCGCCCTCCGGGACAATTTCGCTGACGGTGCCTTTGCACACGGTGGGCGGCCGGTCGATTCTCACTTCAACCTTCTGGCCCTCCTTCAGGCGTCCGATGAGCGACTCGCGCACGTTGGCAATGATCTGCATCGAGTCGTAGATTGTCACCAGGATGCGGCCGGGCTGGGCCATGTCGCCGGCCTCGACTTTCCTATCAATCACCACGCCGTCCATCGGCGCGGTGATGGTGGTGAACTTCAGGGTTGCCTCAGCCTCAGCGACGGCCTTTTCATCGCCTTGGACGCGGGCCTCGGCGGTCTTGAGGGTCGTGACGGCCGTGTCCAGGTCGCTCTGGCTGGCGATGCCCTTGCCCGCCAGTTCGCGCGTTCGTTTCTCTTCGGCCTTGGCCTGGTTCATGGCGGCCGTGTTGGCGGACAGGTTGGCTTGGGCCTGCTGGAGGCGGCTGCGGAGGACCGTGTCGTCGAGTCGCACCAGGACTTCGCCCTTCTTCACCTTCTGGCCGGCCTTGACGTTGACCTCGACGATCCGCTCCGTGACCTGCGACGCCATTTCGGCCTCGTGGATGGGCATTATGCGGCCGGAGGCGGCTTCGGTGTCGGTCAGGGAGACTTTGCGGACTTCCACTAGAGGTGTGTTGCCGACGGGCACGGCCTGGAATCCCGCGGTCGGGCGCGTGTCGATCTTCGGATGGAAGTAGCCGAGCAGGTTGAGCATCAGGACGACGACGCCCGCTGCCACGATAGCCACGAGCGCCAGGCGCCCCAGCACGCGGCCGACCCTTCCGCCGCTCGATCCTGAACCTGGTGATTTCATTGTCGTATGCCCCGTACGTTTGGCCGAAACGCTTCCATCCATGATACTGACGGACGCGATTCCTATCCAGAGGCAGGATGCTTAAGTGTCGTGACCCAGTAGTAATGTCCGGTCCAGACCCAGTAGAAATGTCCGCTTCTTGGGGGCTAAGGGAAGCGGATGAACAAGGACCGGATCGAGATGAGCCAGCAAGAGCGGGACC
>JAPLMO010000472.1 GCA_026386995.1 Planctomycetota bacterium
TCGGGCATCAGGCACCAGGCCCGGATCTGGAGGCGATGGCTTGCGGCGTACCCGGTCAGAAGGTCCAGGAACCGGCGGCGGTCCTGGTCGTCGAAGAACAGGGCCTTCCCGCGCTTGGCCCGCAGGACGACATGGTGCGGCACTCCCGGAATGACCAACCTTGCTGAGCGTGGCATGATAGGAGTATACCACCTATGGGGGGTCGAGTCAACCAAAATACGGGACAGCGCCAGACCGCCCGGACCGCCGGCCCGGACCGGCGAAACCGACTGGCGCTGTCCCTGATTGTTTTGGGGGCGCCGGAAGGGGTGTCGGGGAATCACGACCAGCCCGGTCGTATATACTATAGTATATAATCGGAGGTGGCGAAAACCCCTTCGGCGGCCTCAGGAGGTATCAAGTTCCGATCAAAAGCGCGTAAGAAGTGTCAAAAACCAGTAAAAAAGCGCCTTACCCATCTTACCAAAAGACGCAAAAACGGCCTTGGCGCTAGCGCCAAGGGGGTTTTTGACCTCGCGCGGCGTAAAAAGCGCCCGATTTTGCCCTCCGGCATATACTAAAGTGAACGCGATACATTTTGGTTCTAAAGTGAATATGGGGGCTGGAAAGTGGCATAGGGGGGGCGGACGCCTTAACAGCGTAGGGTTTCGGACCCCTTATGCCCCTGACCCCGCATAAACCGGGGGCCGCCGCCCTCGCGTGCGGCTTGGGCGTTGTCCCTTGCCCACCGGAGTGGTAGAATTCCAGACTTCTGCCGCAGGGTGCGCAATGGCCATCGATCGTTTTGAACTGGTGTCGGAATTTGAGCCCAAGGGCGACCAGCCCAAGGCCATCGATGCCCTTGCGCGCGGCCTGGAGGCTGGCAAGCGGTTCCAGACCCTCCTGGGCGTCACCGGCAGCGGCAAGACGTTCGCCATGGCCAACGTCATCCAGCGGCTTCAGGCGCCGACGCTGGTTATCAGCCACAACAAGACCCTTGCGGCCCAACTATACAGCGAGTTCAAGGAGTTCTTCCCGCACAACGCTGTGGCGTACTTCGTGTCGTACTACGATTACTATCAGCCCGAGGCGTACATCCCCGCCCGCGACATCTACATCGAGAAGGACGCCTCCATCAACGATGACATCGACCGGCTGCGCCTTCAGGCCACCAGCGCCCTGATGCACCGCCGCGACGTCATCATCGTGGCCAGCGTCTCGTGCATCTACGGCCTGGGCAACCCCGAGGACTACGAGGGGATGGTCATCAACCTGGAGGTCGGCAAGCCCGTCGAGCGCGACGATCTTCTGCGGCGGCTGGTGGACCTCCAGTACGAGCGCAACGACATTGAGTTCGGCCGGGGCAAATTCCGCGTCCGGGGCGACTGCGTCGACGTGCAGCCGGCGTACGAGGAATTCGCGATGCGGATCGAGTTCTTCGGCACCGACGTCGACCGCATCGCCCTCCTGAACCCCACGACGGGCGAAATCCTCGGCGGCGAGCGCCAGGCGTTCATCTACCCGGCCAAGCATTTCGTCATGCCCGGGGACCGTATCGGGCAGGCGTCCCTGGCGATCGAGGAGGAACTCGTCGCGCGGCTGCGCGAACTGCGTAACGCCGGTAAACTGCTGGAGGCCCAGCGCCTGGAGGCCCGCACGAAGTACGACCTTGAGATGCTCCGCGAGGTCGGCTACTGCTCGGGCATCGAGAATTACAGCCGCCACCTGTCGGGCCGCGGGGCCGGCGAGCGGCCGTTCTGCCTGCTCGACTACTTCCCCGAGGACCACCTGCTCTTCGTGGACGAGAGCCACGTGACCGTGCCGCAGATCCGGGCGATGTACGCCGGCGACCTCAGCCGCAAGAAGACCCTGGTGGAGCACGGCTTCCGCCTGCCGTCGGCGCTGGATAACCGGCCGCTGAAGTTCGACGAGTGGCACGCGCTGGCCCGGCGGTGCGTTTTCGTCAGCGCCACGCCCGCCGACTGGGAACTCGAGCAGTCGAGCGGCGAAGTCGTTGAGATGGTCATCCGGCCGACGGGCCTCGTGGACCCGGCTATCCGCGTCGAGCCCGCCCGCGACCAGGTCCGCCACCTCCTGACCGAGGCGAAAACGCGGGCCGCGCGCGGCGAGCGGACGCTCGTCACTACCCTGACGAAGCGCCTGGCCGAGGACCTGACGGAATTCTTCCGCCGCGAGGGCGTCAAGTGCGAGTACCTCCACAGCGAGGTCGAGGTGTTCGACCGCAGCGAAATCCTGCGGGACCTCAGGCTGGGCAAATTCGACGTCGTCGTCGGCGTAAACCTCCTCCGCGAGGGCCTCGACCTGCCGGAAGTCAGCCTCGTGGCCATTCTCGACGCCGACCGCGAGGGGTTCCTGCGGTCCGAGACGAGCCTCCTTCAGACCATCGGCCGCTGTGCACGCCACGCCAGCGCCGAGGTCATTCTTTACGCCGACACGGTGACCGAGAGCATGGCCCGTGCGATGGATGAAACCCGTCGCCGCCGCGAAAAACAGAAGGCCTATAACGACCTCCACGGTATTAAACCGGAGACGATCAAGAAGGCCATCCGGGCGGGCATCGAGTCGGAGGTGCGGGGCCGGCGGGCCGCACGCATCGCCGTGCGACTCTCCGAAAAGGATTACGCGAAGACCGAACTGGTCCGCGAATTGGAAACCGAAATGTTCAAGGCGGCCGAATCGCTCGAATTCGAGCGGGCCGCCGAAATCAGGGACCGTATCATGGAACTCCAGAATGCCACCTAAACGCCCCGCCGCGACCATACCGATGGAACGCCTTCGCATCCGCGCCCTCGACAGCCTCCAGCCCCTGCTGACGCTGGCACTCGACGAGGACATCGGGCCGGGCGACCTGACGAGCAACGTCCTCATCGACACCGAGGCGGCCGCGTACGGCGAACTCCTGGCCAAGGCCGACGGCGTGGTCGCGGGCCTGCTATTCGTGCCGAGCATCCTCCAGCGCGTCGACGGGCGGCTCCAGTTCAAGCACGAGGTCGAGGACGGCGCGCCGATCGCGCGCGGCAAGGTGATGGGCCGCATCGACGGGCCGGTGCGCCCGCTGCTGACGGTCGAGCGGACGGTCCTGAACTTCCTCCAGGTCCTCTCGGGCGTGGCCACGCTTACGAGCCAGTTCGTGGCGGCGGTGGCCGGCACGAACGCCGTCATCCTTGACACGCGCAAGACCACCCCCGGCTGGAGATATCTGGAAAAGTACGCCGTCCGCATGGGCGGCGGCATAAACCACCGCACGGGCCTGCACGACGGCGTCCTCATCAAGGACAATCACCTGGCCGTCCGCGCCCCGAACCACATGGGCGAGACTATCGCCGGCCTGGTGCGCGAGGCCCGCGGCCGCATCTCCGGAGAAATCCCCATCCAGGTCGAGGTCGAGCGGGTCGATTATCTCCAGGAGGTTCTGCGCTCCAAGCCCGACGTGGTCCTGCTGGACAACATGGAGGCGGCGATGATCCGCGAGGCGGTCCAGATGCGCGACCGCCTGTTCGGCGACGGCGGGCCGGCGCTTGAGGCCTCGGGCGGCATAACGCTCGAAAACGTCCGCCAGGTCGCCGAGACCGGCGTCGACCGCATCAGCGTCGGGGCGCTGACGCACAGCGCCCCGGTGCTGGACATCTCGCTGGAAGTGACACGCGCGTAGATGTGGTTTGTTGTTTCATGATTAGCCCCCCACGGTAGTGGGGGGGGCGATGGGCTGTAGTTTGTTGTTTCATGACTAGCCCCCCACGGTAGTGGGGGGTGATGTGCGATTGGGGGGACTCCCTTGGGCGAACCCTTGGCCTACTTCCTCACTTGGACGTGCTATGGCACCTGGTTGCCGGGTGACGAGCGGGGGTGGGTCGATAAACACGACGCCGGCCCCAATGCCCCGTACAAGCCGCCGGACCCCCTGCGGCGGGCCTGTGCCGCGGCCCGTATGGACGAACCGCCCGTCATCTTCTCGCTCCAGAAGCGAATGCTCGTCGACACGGCCATCCGGGAGACTTGCACCTACCGCGGCTGGTTCATCCATCGGCTGAGCGTGCGGTCGAACCACGTCCACGTGGTTGTGACTGCGCCGCACACCACGCCCGAATCGGCCATGCAGGCTCTCAAGGCCAACGCCACTCAGGCCCTGAACGGCCTCGGCCGGCGCAAACATTGGTGGACGGAGGGCGGTAGCAAACGGTATCTTAATGACCCGCGATCGCTTCGAGGTGCCGTCGAGTACGTGGCGAATCAGTGACCATAGCCACATGGTCGTGCAGAGGAACGAACCCCTCTGCCCGCCGACGCCGCATCAGCCAAGGGATTTGAGGTTCTTGCGGAAGATAACGGTTGTGGGATGCTCGTCGCCCAGCCGCTCTCGGCGTCGCACAACCCGTGGGAGCGTTCGTCTTTCAATACATCCGCCCCGACGGGGCGGGGGAATCGCCGGGATGCCTGCGTATCAACAGCGTAGGGGCAAAGGGGGCTGTACCCTTTTCGCGCTTTTGCGAAAAGGGGACTATCCCCTTTGCCTTGCCGGAAAAGGGGACAGCCCCCGTTTCCATACAGCCGGAAACGGGTGCAGCCCCCTTTTCCTCGCTCCGAAAATCTCCTTCGCCCCGCCGGGGCGAAAAACGGAAAAAGGGTCCTGAACGCTTTTCCCTCATCCGCTTTCCACGGGTTCCGCGTCGGGCCGCTTTGCGGCCGCGCCGCTCCACCCGCGGCTACAATCCGCCGCCCCGTTGGGGCTGAAATGCCGATACGTCGCAGGGGCCTGGAAACGCCCCGGCCTCCAAGTGCGGCCGGACGAGACGGACGGGCTCCTTGCCGCGTCAAGAGTTAAGTATTGTCCCCGGAACTACCCGATAGGACCGCTACTGGAGTTCAAAATCTGTCGGAGGTCTTTGAAGTATCGCTGGTGCGTCCGGCGTAACGCATCTTCGCTTTCCGCCTCCAGTAGGACCACTTCGTGGCCTACCCCTTTATGGTTGAGATCCAACTCGATACCGAGACGCAAGTCCTCGGCCTCCCGCCGTTGCGAGTCGGCGAAGTCGCGAAAGGTAACGATTCGGCCTTCACTCCGGTTGTACTCGATTAAGAAAATCATTGCTTCTTCCCCTTTAGTTTATCTAGCCCAGAGATCGCCTTGGCCAAAAGGTCGGCGTTCACATTCCACAGGCGTACCAACTTTCCTCGCATTTCTTGTTCACGCTGTTTGAGGCGTACTATATTGCGTGTCGAGTCTTCCAGATTTCCTCGTATTTCTTGTGCCTCGTTGCGGGGTGGGTGCAGTTCAAGAAATTCAACGGCGGCTTTCTTGAACTCCTCGTGAGCCGCCACTGCCACCTCTGTGGACGCCACCGCTTCGAAAAACTTTGTCTCGAACTTCTCGTAAGACGCCACCGCTTCGGAACTGCTTGTGAGGAATCTTCGCCACCAGTCGGGGCCGCCGCCGTACTTAATCGTTGGATCGAGAACGTCGGAGGATTTCTCCGAAAGCTCCGCCCATCTGTGCTGCAACGAAGTCCGAGCCTGGATCTCGACCGGCTTCCCGGAGATCATGGCGATGATGTGTACCGCTCGGTAGCCGTAACTTGGATTGTCGCGGCGGTCTATTACGGACGCTCCGAGGAAGTCGGTTTTTAAGGACGCAACGAATTGCTCTTGTCGCACAATATTCGCTACGACGACTCTGCATCCCGCGATATCCTGCATTTGGCTCAGTCGGATGCTCTCGCGGCGGAGTTTTTCCACTATCGAGAATGTGGACTTGGCCAGCCTTCCCGTCGGGAACTCGCCGCGCTGACGAATCGTTCGGACCACCGACTCGTACGCCTCGCCAAACGACCGCCGGTACTCTTCGAGCAATCGAAGATCGCTCTCGGTGTGGGGACCTCCCTTTAGTCGGTCACCGAGCCGGTCGATTTGCGTCTTGCTAAAGTTCACTTAGAGTGCGTCCCCAAAGGGAGTTCCGGGGGGAGTTCAGGGGACAATACTTATCTCCGCTTGCGTTTGCGGTCGGCCGGTCCACGGCTGAGGACATGGGTGTAAATGATCGTTGTCTTCACGCTGCTGGCGCAATGGAGGCGTCCCCGACTCAACACGACTCACCCGCTTGAAATTCGGCCCTGCATCTTACCCGGAAGCATACACGGCGACTTCGACCTTTGCCAATACATTCCGGCGGGGCCGCACTGCGTGGGTGTGGCCTCGGATTCTGGCAGGCGGTTCCGTTCGTAGGGGCGGCCCTGCGTGGCCGCCCTGCTGTTGTTTCAATTGGCCGGCGGCAACCGCCGCACTAAAACAGTTCACGATTGGGTGTGGCCCCGCGCCGCAGTCCGCGTGGGCATGCATGCCCAGGCAACGGCGGCCTGGGCATGCCACCCAGATACATGCAATCGTGAACTGCTCTAACGGCATGGGCGGCCACATAGGGCCGCCCCTACGCAACGGCAATCGTCCATACGCAACGGCAATCGTCCATAACTAGTTTTACTACTGTTGCGGCGTTTTCCCTTTACCCTCACCCGCGTAATCTGTGTAATCTGCGGAAGGAATCCGTGGTTTGAGGTGGCCCTATGGACGTGCGGCTATCGCTCGCGCTCCGCGAAAGGCGGTCGCGGCCCGTGTTTGCCGAGGAACTGGGCGCGGCCCTTGCGCTCGCGCCGCAGCGTCTCGCCCGCGAAATCGACGAACTCTCGCGGCGCGGCTTTGTGATCGAGAACAACCCTGTGCTCGGCCTGCGACTCGTGGGCGTGCCGGCGTCGCTCATCGAGGAGGAACTCGCCCACGGTATGGCCGCGCGGCGGGTGGGGCGGCGTATCAGGTGCGTGGAGTCGGCCGCATCGACCAACGACCTGGCGTGGGAGGCGGCGGCCCGCGGACGCGAGGAGTCCGATGGCCTGGCGGTCCTGGCGGAGTACCAGACGGGCGGCCGGGGGCGCCGGGGGAACCGGTGGCTGGCCCCGCCGCACTCGTCCATTCTCATATCGGTGGTCGTATGGCTCGCCGATGCGCCTAGCCGGGCGGGCGTGCTGACGCGGGCCTCGGCTCTGGCGGCCGCACGGGCGATCGAGGGCGCCAGCGCGGCGGACGTTGGCATCAAGTGGCCCAACGACCTTGTGATCGACGATCGCAAGGTTGGCGGCATACTGGTTGAGGCCCGGCCGGTCGCTGGGGAGGTGGGGCGGGTGGTGATCGGCATCGGCATCAACTGTACGCAGGGGCCGGAGGCGTTTCCGGAGGAGATCCGCCCGACCGTCGCCAGCCTGGGGATGCTCGGCGAGCAGCCCGACCGGACGGTCCTGGCCCGGTTGCTTCTGGTGCGGCTGGACGAGGTTTTTGGGCGGCTGGCCGACCCTGACGGGGCCGACGCTATAGCCCGTGACGCCGCCGCCAGGTGCAGAACCCTCGGCCGCCGGATCACCGTCCAGGAGGGCGGGGCGGCCTATACGGGGGAAGTAGTCGATCTGGACGCCGATTACGGGCTTGTCCTCCGCCTGCGGGAGGGCGGGGGCCTGCGGACGTTTCCTGCAATGACGACCCATGTGGTCGGGTAGCCCGTATGGGCTTCCCGGGTTGCCGGAGCGGTCGTGCGGCACTCTTGCGCGGCGGGTCAGGGTACGTGTCTAGCGTGGCCGCGCCGTGTAGCGCGGGGGTTTATCCCCCGCGTGTTCGTAAACGCGGGGCACAAGGCCCCGCGCTACGCCGCGTAAGATACGGGCCGGCGCGACACGCTAAAAACGTACGGGTCAGGAGACCCGCCTTGCAAATCAGAGCCCCCTTTTCCTTGCCCTGCTTAAAAAACACCTCAGAAGTGGGGGGGGTGCGCGTATGCGGCGGCGGGAATTCGCGGGGTGTTGTCGGTTGATGGCCCAAATCCGTAAGTCCTTGTCCTGACGCGAGTTGCGGCGGCTGCCAGGGAATTTTTCCCAGGTTGTTCCGCCCGCCCGACTTGACGGGACCCCTTTTTTCAATAGAGTTAACTGCGTTCGCGGAAGAAGGCGGTCGATGAGACCGCTGTATTTTGGGAATCTGGTGTTAAGATGGCCAATATGGCGACTTTGGAAAAAAGAGTGAAGGTAGGTATACGGCTGGCCGATATTAAGGGATGTCAGAGTGGGGCGGCAGTGGGCGTCCCTGTTGACAAGGTGCCGGGAAACGGTTGTGGCTGGCGGCAGAGCATGTCCGACCCGTCGTGCCGCCGCCCGTTTTGTAGGGCGTAGGAAAGGGGTGAGAAAAAGGACTACGCGTCTACCACATGGGTAGAACCACCGCCGTGGGCCATTGTGGCATCGGCGGGCGGTGAGACGAAGGGCCGGACTTGAAGACCAGAACGAAAACGAGAACACGGACCTGACAGCGTCCCCCAAGGGGAAACGAAGTAACAAGGAGAATCAAATGAAGCGCACGACGAAAAAGGGCTTTACACTGGTTGAAATTCTGATCGTGGTGATCATCCTGGGCATTCTGGCGGCGATCGTGATCCCGCAGTTCTCGCAAGCGTCGACGGAGGCCCGCATATCGAGCCTCAAGACCAACCTCCAGACCATCCGCAGCCAGTTGCTCCTGTACAAGATGCAGCACACTGGCGAGGTGTATCCGACTGACGCGGACTTAGTACAGATGACGAATTGCACGGACATGGCCGGCACGGTCCTCGCCACAGCGCCGACCAACGTGCCCACCACCGCGTGTCCCCTGGGACCGTACCTGCAGACCGTTCCGGTCAACCCGATTACCGGCCTGAACACCGTCCGGATCGCGGCGACATTCGCGGGGACAGAGGTGGATGGCTGGGTGTTGAACAGCACGACCGGCGAGTTCAGGGCCGACTTGTTGAACACCAGGTTGGCGCCTGACGGCGTAACGTTGCTTAACAGTCTCTAAAACCAGAGAAAATCGCTGTGGGTGCGCAGCGGTGACCGCCAGCCTCTTCGTGTAGGGGCGAAGAGGCATGGTCTCGGGGGCAGACACGCGTGGAGCGTCGTCTGCCCCCGAGTATTTTGTTGGGTGCGGAATGTTGCGCCAGCGGCGGCGGCCCGGATGGCGGCCCGGAAGCCCGCCTCGCGGCCCAAATCGTTTAAGACCCCCCTCCTTTAGTGCCGATAATTCCGATGTGAGACCGTCTCGAAGAGCGGCTCTATTCTGCGCACGCTCCGCAAGATGGCGAATATGGGAGAACCTGGAAATGGAATCCAAGCATCTGCAAACGATTGCGCATGCACTGGTCCTGGTGGCGATCATGCTGGGGCTGATCGCGGGCGCCCTGTGGCTGCGGCTTGAGCCGGGCGCGCTGGAGAACGAGGCGCGGGCCCAGGGCACGGCCCGGGTCATCGCCGCCACCACCGACGGGCCCGGCATTCCCGACGCCGGCCGCCAACGCATGATGATCGTCGAGCAACTTCAGGTGCTCAACCAGCGCATGGCCGACATCGAAAAGGGCCTGCGCGATGGGTCATACAGCATCCAGACGGCCGAGCCCAAGGGCTCGTCCCGGAAGAAAGAATCGGAGTAATCCGTCATGAGAACCATCGCACCGCCACTGAGGGCCGCGTTCACGCTGGTCGAGATACTGATCGTGGTTCTCGTCCTGATGATTGCCGCAGCCATCGTGATTCCCAACATCGGGTCGGCCGATGACTCGCAGGCCATTGCCGCCGCCGCCATCCTCCAGTCGGACCTGGAGGTCGCGCGGAGCATGGCGATGACGACCCAGGTGCCGCATTCCGTGGTTTTCAGCCTGGACCGGCAATCGTACAAGGTGGTCGCCAATTACACGGGCGTCGCGTATACGGCGGCGGTGGCGATCAACCACCCGGTCCTGAACAAACTGTACGAGGTCCGCCTGAACGGCCTCAATGGAATGGGCCTCGTGTCGGTGACGAGTGTTGCTTTCGGTGTTCCGCCCCAGCAGTACGTGACGTTTCAGTCGCTTGGCGACCCGGTCGCCGCCGGCAGCGTGGTTCTGCGTGCGGGCAACATCATTATGACCGTGTCGGTCGAGGCGATGACGGGGATCGTGTCGGCGACTCGCACGGGCGGATAGGCCGGCAAGGATTTTCTGGTGACGCGTGCGGGCGTCCGAGCGTTGGAAAGGGTTTGCGTTGAGGCCGTTACCCATAGGGCTGGACATCGGAACGACAACGGTCCGCCTGTTTCAACTGGCGGGGACCGAGCGGGACCTGCGAGTCGTGGACGCGGCGAAGTTCGTGATTCCGCAGGACGTCAAGGTGTTGCCGGAGCGTCGCCGTGAAGTGGTGACGGGCGGCATCCGGCGCCTCCTGAAGGAGCACCGTTTCCGCGGGCGCGAGGTGGTCATGGCGTTGGCGCCGGGCCAGTTGTCGATCCGCAACGTCCGCCTCCCGAAGATGCCGGAGGAGGAGCGGTCAACGGCCGTCAACTGGGAGGCGCAGAACCGGTTCCCCTTCGACACGGCCACGGCGGTGATCCAGTACCTGCCGGCCGGCGAAATCCGCCAGGGCGACCAGGTCCTCGATGAGATCATCATCCTGGCGGCGCCCCGGACCGAGGTGGACGCCCAGATGCAGTGGGCGTGCGAGGCGGGGCTGGAGGTGGTGAGCCTGGACGCGGAGCCGTGCGCGGTGTTCCGCGGATTCGAGCGGTTTCTGCACCGCCGCGAGGACGAGAACGTCGCGAGCGTCATGGTGGACATCGGGGCGCAGGCAACGGTCGTGATCGCGCGCGGCCGCGACATCGTTTTCGTCAAGATGATCCCGATCGGCGGCGCGGCGTTCAACCGGGCCGTGGCCGAGTGCCTGGAACTGGCGGTGACCGAGGCCGAGGCGCTGCGGCGCCGGCTCGGCCGGCGCAAGCGGCCGTCGGCGGCCGGCGGCCAGGCCGACGAGGAATCCGACCGCGTCTGCCGCGCGGTGGCCGACGCCATCCGGCCTCACCTGGAGGACCTTGCCGGCGAGATCGCCCTGTGCCTGCGGTACTACAGTGTGACGTTCCGCGGCGCGCGCCCGGAATCGGTCACGTTCACGGGGGGCGAGGCGCAGAACATCGACATTCCGACCGCCCTGGGGGAACGCCTGGGCGTCGAGGTCCGTGCCGCCGACCTGTTCCGGGGCGTCAAGACGGACCACCTGGGCCAGGTGCTGGACCGCCGCGTTGCCCTGCCGGAGTGGACGACGGCGTTCGGGCTGAGTTTGAAGGGTTTTCACCTGGCGGCCCAGATGGCGGCCGGCGCCGTATCGTGACGGCGGAAGGATATCCACATGCGAGAACTCGAATTTCTGCCACCCGAATACTTGCGGGCGCGGTTTCATCGCCGGGTCCGTTTTATCCGGTCGTGGCTTTTGTTGACGATGGGGCTGGCGATGGTTCTCTGGAGCCTCCAGATGGGCTATTGGGTCCGCGATGCCCAGGCCGAACTGGCAGCGCTCACCGGCACGGGCACCGCGGTGGACCTGGACGTGGCCAAGGTCCGGCGGCTCCAGGCCGAGACGCGGGTCTACAGCCGGCGGATCGAGGCATTACGCAGCCTGCGGCCGCACGTGACCGCCGCGGAAATGGTGGCTACCCTGGCGGACCTGCTGCCGGAAGGGGTTGTGGCGGACGACGTGACGGTGGACCAATCTTCGCAAAGTCCGCCCGAGCGGGCGCGGATCCGCCTGTCGGGCATCGCGGTGACGGAGGCGATGGTCATCCAACTGCTGGCGGCGCTGGAAGCGTCGCCCGCGTTTGAGCGGCCGGTCCTGATCGAATCGAAACCGGTGGCCGGTGATAGCACGGGACGCCGCGCGTTTATTGTGGCGGCCGATGCGAAAATCGCCGCGCCGGCGAAGGAGTAGATTCTGTGACGAACCAGGCAGTCAAACGCAAGCGTTGGGCGGTGGACCACCAGCAACTGCTGATCCTGCTGGTGTCGGCCGTCATGGTGGGCAGTTTCGTCCTGTTGGTGTTCTGGCCGACGCAGCAGCAACTGTCGGATCTGGGCTCGGAAGTGTCGCGGCAGCGGGAACTGGTGGACCTGAAAATGCGGACCAGCCAGGAGGGGTTGTACGTGTCGGCGCGGATCGCGGCCCTGCGGGGCGTCCAGGATCGCCTCGGGCGGCGTCTGCCGGAAGACGTTCGCCTGGCCGAGTTCCTGGAGTCTGTCGACGGGTGTGTTCGGACTGAAAAAGGCATCACCCATGAAATCCAGCGCCTGGAAACCGAGTCGGCCGGGCCGGTGCCGGCGGCGGCGATCCGCCTGAAACTCACCGGACCGTTTGAGTCCGTGCACCGGTGCCTGGCGCAAGTGGAAGGATTGGAGAGGCTGAACCGGGTGCAGCGTCTGCACGTGAAACGCCTGGACGATGCCGGGCAGGTGATGGCGGATGCGGAGATCCACATCTACTACCTGCCCGCCGAGGCGTCGGGGCCGGCGCAGCGGGCGTCGGTCGAAGTGGAGCCTGAGGTCATACGCGGATGAATGAGAAACCCACACCGTCGGTTGCTGCGGGCAAGCCCCCGCGATGGGCCGGCTTGCTCCTAGCGCTGGCGTCGCGGCCTCGGGGCCGCTGGGCCACCGCGCGCGGACGTTGGTGCCAGACCCTGCTGACGGCCGGCCTCGTGGTGGCCGGCGTCGGCGCGTGGGCCCTGGCGATCGTGCAACCCTGGCCCGGTCACCTGACGGAACGCGGCGCCGTAAGCGCCGCCGGCGGGGTGGATACGGGCAAGATCCGGGCCGCCTCCGACGAGGTGGAGAAACGCCTGCCGCCCCCGGTTCCGACCGCCCGGACGCCGGCGCGCAATCCGTTTGCGCTCCGCGCGATGCGGGCGGCGGCCGACCCGGAAACCCGGCCGACGGAAGGCCGGCCGCCGGACCGTGCGACGGGACCGGCGCGGGACGCCAAGACCATCCTTGAAACCCTTAAGGGCCTGAAACTTGAAGTGACGTTGACCGCTCCCACCGGAGAGCGATGGGCGGTGATCAACGGCGAAACCCTGCGAGAGGGGGATTCCATTGCCGGCCTGGAACTGACTGACATCCAGGAAGGCAAAGTCAAACTGCGGCAAGGCGGGACGTCCTGCCTGCTGCGGATGGACTGAGGAGGTATGCCATGACGGGGAGGGAAACTGAAATGAGATATATGTTCAGCAAACGATGGCTCATCGCCGTGGCGTCGGCGCTCGCGTACTTGGCGATCGGCGCTGCGGCGGCAACGGGGGCCGACGCCAAAAAGTCGCCCGCGCCGGCCAAGGCGCCGGCCAAGGCCGAGGCGCCCAAACCTAACGCCACCAAGCCCGCCCCGGCCACGCTGGCGGAACCGCCTGCTGTGGAGTCCGCCGCCCCCTCGGGCGGCACGACCGCCGCGGAGCCCGTCCTCGTCGGCGAAGACGGCAAGATCGAGAGCCTCCACGCCAAGAACGAGGACGTCTCGAATGTCCTGGAACTGCTGTCGCGCCAGTACCAGGTCAACATCATCGCCAGCCAGGGCGTCAAGGGCAAGGTGACGGCAGACCTGTACAACGTCTCGATCGACGAGGTCCTGGACGCCATCTGCCGCGCCAACGGCCTGAAGTGGACCCGAGAGAACACCTCGATCTACGTCAACACCGCCGCGGAAGCCACGGCGGTCAGGACCGACGAGTCGCGCCTCGTGACCGAGGTCTTCCCCTTGAACTACCTGACGGCCGAGGACGCGGCAAAACTCATCGTGCCCGCCCTGTCGGCGAAGGGCACGTCGGCGGTCAACGCGCCGACCGAGAAGGGCCTGCCGTCGGGCTCCAGCGGATCGACCGGGGCAAACAGTTTCGGCCTCCAGGACGCGATCATCGTGCGGGACTTCCCGGAGAACATAGAACGCGTCCGCGACATCCTGAAACGCATGGACCGCCGGCCGCGCCAGGTCCTCGTGGAGGCCACGATTCTCGAGGTGACACTCGAAGACGATACGAGCCTGGGTGTGGATTTCAACGCCCTCTCGGGTATCGACTTCCATCAACTGTCGGCGACCGCCGCCGCCGTCGCGACGCCGACCCGGACCAACGTGACCGACCCGACGGCGCTGGCCAACGGCGGGCCCGCCGGGGACGCCAGCGCGCCCGTGCCGCAGCCCGGCCGGGCAGCGACGCAACCCGGCCCGTGGGGCCAGGTCCGTACTCAAGGCTTCGCCACGCCGGGTGCTGGCCTGAACATCGGCTTCATCACCAACGACGTGTCGGTGTTCATCAATGCGATGGAGACGGTCACGGACACCACGATCCTGTCGAACCCGAAGGTGCTGGCCGTCAATAAGCAACGGTCGCAGGTCATCGTGGGCCAACGCCTTCCATACCTCACCACGACGAACTCGGAGACGACGGCGGTGCAGACGGTCAACTTCCTGGACGTTGGCACGGAACTGGCCTTCCGGCCCTTCATCAGCGACGACGGGTACGTGCGGCTGGAGGTCCATCCGAAGGTCTCCAGCGCCACCTTCACCCCAAACGGCGAATTCAGCACCCTGCCGGGCGAAAACACCACCGAGGTCACGGCCAACATTATGGTCAAGGACGGTCACACGATTGTCATCGGTGGCCTCTTCAAGGAGGCGACGTCGACGGGGCGGTTGCAGGTGCCAGGGCTGGGGAACATTCCAGGCCTAGGATGGCTGTTCCGGTCGAACGACGACAGCACGAAACGCAAGGAAATAATCGTCCTGCTGACGCCGCACATCATCGACGACGAGGAGGCGGCCAACGACATCGGCGTCCAGGCCCTCGACGACGCCAAGCGCCGGTGCCTGGGTATGCGCGAGGGCTTCAGTTGGTTCACGCGGGAGAGGATCCAGGTCCTCTATCTCCATGCGGCCGACAAGGCCTGGCAGGAATACGAGAAAAACCACAAGCCCTCCGATCTTTCCTGGGCCCTGTGGAACACGGAGGTGGCCCTGAACATCGCGCCGAACACCCTGAAGGCCCTCCGCATGAAGGACATGATCCTCTCGGAGAAGCGCGGCGAGCCGTACGAGCCGCCGAACTGGACCATCTGGGACAGTATCCAGGATCGCCTGAAGGAGATGGACGAGGCCAAGCGGTCGGCCGCGGAAGAGAATGCCGCAGAAGGGAAGGCCGTACCGCCGCCGGCCGCAGCGAAGCCTGTGCCTGCACCGAACGCCCCTGCACCCTCGCCGCCCGCGCCCGAGAAGAAAGACGCCGCGGCGACCAGCGCACCCAAACAGTAGGAGCCCGACCATGCAGATAAAACGCGCGATCCTCTGCGTCGCCGTGACGATGATGGCCTTGGCGGCCGGCTGCGGACAACTTCAGATGGACAAGAACCGCGAAGAGGCCCGCCAGCGCTGGGGCGTCTCGCGGGCCGACATGGTCACCCGGATGGCCGAGGGCTACTTCCAGCGCGGCGAGATGGGCCGCGCGCGGCAGTCGATCGAGGACCTTCTGCGCGCGGGCGTGCCTTACGCGCCGCTTTACGCGCTGGCGGCCCGCATCGAAGCCGATAAGGGCGACCTCGATGGCGCCCGGGCGTTTGCCGATCACGCGGTGACGCTCGACCCGCAGTCCGCCGAGGCTCGCTACGTGCTCGGAACGATCGAGCAGACGCTCGGTCATACCGACCGGGCCCTGTACCTGTTCTCGGAGGCCGTGCGTCTGGACCCGAACCAGTCGCGGTACGCCTTGGCGCACGCGGAATTGCAGGTGGCCCAGGGCCAGCCTGAAGAGGCGGTCAAGGGGCTTCGCGAGGCTGCGGAGCGCATGCCCGGCCGGGCCGAGGTCCATGCCGCTTTGGGCGACGTCCTCGCCCACCAAAAACGTTACAGCGCGGCCGCGGGCAGTTTCCGGATCGCCCTGCGGCTGGAACCGCAGCGGACGGACCTGAAGGAGCGGCTCGCGCGGGCCCTGTATGCCTCCGGCGATTACAACGAGGCCGAGTCGTTGCTTGCGGACCTGACGCTGGCGCAGCCGGACTTTGCGTCCACCTGGGTCCACGGCATGCGGGCCGATTGCCTGCTGGCGACCGGCCGCGTAAAGGCGGCCCGCGAAATCTACATCGCCCAGTCCCAGAACTCCCGGGCCGCCGTTGCGGCGCGGGTGGGCCTGGCGAAGTGCGATATCCTGGACAATCGCCTGCCGAGCGCGCGGAAGAACCTGGAAGAGGCGCTCTCGCGGCAGCCGCAGCACGCCGAGGCCAACGCCCTGATGGGCTACGTCCTCCTGACGGAAGGCCGGCCCGGCGAGGCCACGGCCCATCTGAGCATGGCGTTACAGGACCCGCAGTGCGCCGGCCGCCAGACAATCGAGCGCATTCTGGCGAAGGCCCGGGGTGATCGCCCCGAGGCGCCGGCGGCGGACAATTAGTGGAACACACATAGCGCGGCGGGTCTCCGCGTATGTGCGCGGCGGGCAGTCTTGCCCGCCGCGGTGGGCAAGACTGCCCACCGCGCGATTTGGAGGAGGCAGTCGGCCGTGATTGAATTGCGTCGGGCGGCGGCCGTGATTCTGTTGTTCCTCGGCGTGGGGGTGGGCCTGCACCTCCTCCTGAGCCCCCTGCGCGAAATGCAGCTGCCCTCCGCCGCCAAGGCGATGACGCTTGCGCTGGGCCTGGCGCTTTCGGTGATGGGCCTGATTGGTGGGTACCTGGTGGCCCGCATGCCGAAGGAGCGGATCCAGAACATCGCCGACTACCTGGAGAACATGGTGCGTCGCGGCAGGG
>JAPLMO010000289.1 GCA_026386995.1 Planctomycetota bacterium
CGCTACTGGCCTCGCAAAAAGAACGATCATCCGCCCGGACCTCCGAAACTCCACAGCCTCTCACGGCACGAAACAGCTCGAATTGCCGCTATCAGAAATCAGTTCTCATCAGCACTTGGTTAACGGCGTTGCGTGGCACCCACGTAAGCACGGTCCTTGAAACTCCCGGCCATTGTCGGGGAGCAGGGGCGAGGTGTCAAGCGCCGCGGCGAGATACTTGCCACGGCGCCGGCCACAGAATCCTTGCATCGCGCAGCAGCGGTGTTATGCTTTCCTACCCTGCGGAAGCCGTCGGCTCGCCGCGGAAACCCGAAACAGACTGCGAATCCACGAAAGGGAGAAAACATGCGAAACGTGCGTCAGTGGCTCATCGTTGCGGCGTTCGTTGTGCTGGCGGCGGTGTGGGCGACGCCCGCCCCGGCGGCGGATGCGGCCAAGATCAACCTCCTCATCATCGACGGCCAGAACGGCCACGACTGGGCCAAGACCACGCCCGCCATCAAGGAGATGCTCGAGAAGACCGGCCGGTTCACCGTCGACGTGCTGACCAGCCCGCCGGCTCTTCCCAAGAATGCCGACGAGGCCGCCAAGCAGACCAACAAGGACGCGTGGGCGAAGTTCACGCCCGATTTCACCAAGTACCAGGCCGTCCTCTCGAACTACTGCGGCCAGCCGTGGCCTGAGGACATGCAGAAAGGCTTCGAGAAGTTTGTCAACGACGGCGGCGGATTCGTGGCCTATCACTTCTGCATTGCCGCCTTCAAGGAATGGGACGCCTATAACCAGATGATCGGCATGGGCTGGAAGGACGCCAAGTTCGGCGAAGGCCTCGCCCTGGATGACAGCGGCAAGGAAGTCCGCCGCGCCAAGGGCGAGGGCGCGGGCGGCTCGCACGGCGCCGCGCATCCGTTCGAGATCATCGTTCGCGACAAGGAGAGCCCCATCATGAAGGGCCTGCCCGAGAAGTGGCAGCACGTGAGCGACGAACTCTACGGCAGCCTGCGCGGCCCGGCCCAAAACATCCACATCCTGTGCACCGCCTTCTCCGTCAAGGACGACGACAAGCAGAAGGCCGGCACCGGCATGCACGAGCCGATGGCCTGGACCGTGCCGTTCGGCAAGGGCCGCGTCTTCGTGACCGTGCTCGGCCACGCCGTGCCGGAGACGACCGCGCCGGACTCGGCGATCCTGCTTGAGCGCGGCGCCGAGTGGGCCGCTACGGGCCAGGTGACGATCCCCGCGCCGGCCGACCTGAAGTAGCCAACATCGTGCCATAGCGCGGCGTGGCTCCGTACCCGCCGCGCGAATCGCCAAGTGGTCCTGTAATGGTAATTGCGGATTGCGAATTGCGGACTGCGGATTGACAGGCAACACATACGGGCTGTTCGATTAACAAGGTCTATTGCGCGAGGGCGATGCGGCCCTCGCCATTGAAAGGGTCTCATTATGACACGGACACTGGGCTGTATTCTGGTGTTGGGCCTCCTGGCGGTAGCGCTAATTGCGGTGCCGCCCGCCTCCGCGGCCGGCAAGATTTCCGTCCTGATCATCGACGGCCAGAACAACCACAACTGGAAGGCGACCACGCCGCCCATCAAGGAGTTGTTCGAGAAGTCGGGCAAGTTCACGGTCGACGTCCTCACGAGCCCGCCCAATGGCGCCCCGAAGGATGCCTGGGCCAAGTTCAAGCCCGACTTCACCAAGTACCAGGCCGTCTTCTCGAACTATAACGGCGAGCCGTGGCCCGAGGACGTCAACGTGGCCTTCGAAAAATTCATGGCCGGAGGCGGCGGCCTGGTTGTTTACCATGCGGCCAACAACTCGTTCCTCAAGTGGGACGCATGGACCAAGATGTGCGGCCTGCTGTGGCAGGGCGCGGGCGGCGGCGACCGCATCACGGTCGACGACAGCGGCAAGGTCGTCCGCACGCCCAAGGGCCAAGGCCCCGGCGCCGGGCACGGCCCGCAGTGGGCCTATGAGTGCATCGTCCGCGACAAAGAGCACCCCATCACCAAGGGCCTGCCCGCGAAACTGATGCACGTCAAGGACGAACTCTACCAGGGCCAGCGCGGCCCGGGCGAGAACATGGACATCCTGCTGACGGCCTTCGCCAAGCCGGAAATGAATGGCTCCGGCACGAACGAGCCGATGGTTTTCACGGTTACCTATGGCAAAGGCCGCGTCTTCGTGAACCTCCTCGGCCACGATGAGAAGTCGACGACGGCCGACCCGACCTGCGCCATGCTGATGCTGCGCGGCACGGAGTGGGCCGCGACGGGCAAGGTGACGATCCCCGTTCCGGCCAACCTTGCGGCGGCCGCGGCCGCGGCGGCATCGGCGAAGTAGTGACCATCGTATGCCAACTGTCTTGCGAATACGGGGTTTCCGGTTCTTTTTCTTCAGCAATGAAGGAAGAGAGCCTCCGCACATTCACGTTGAGTCCGGCGACAGTTATGCCAAGTTCTGGCTGGCTCCGGTTGAGTTGGCCGCGTCTATAGGGTACAATCCGGCGCAGTTGGCGAAGTTGCGTCGTCTGATTGAGGCTCATCAGCGGCCTCTTATGGAGAGTTGGCATGACTACTTTAGTTAAACGCAAGCGGGCTGTGACGCCGTTGGCGACCGGCGTCCGTTTCACGAAAGACATGCTTTACGTCCAACTGGCCGACGGGCGGGAAGTGGGGGCGCCCCTGGAGTGGTTTCCGAAACTGCGCAAGGCGACGGCCACGCAGCGGAACTCTTGGCGCCTGATCGGCCGAGGCGTCGGCATCCACTGGGAAGGCTTGGACGAGGACTTGTCTGTTGCGGGCGTTCTGGCGCTGTAGCCGCGGCGGCAAAGTAGTTGCTGTCGTCGTTCGAGCCCGCCGCGGAAGCGGCGGGGTACTCTCAAGCGTTCATGGGTCATAATCAGGCATAGGCATTCGTTTGGAAGGAGCCTCATCCGTGGCCAAGAAAACGACGATCGCCGTTCTCGTGGGCACGCGCGGGTTCTTCCCGACGCACCTGGCCGTCAAGGGCAGGACGGACATCCTCAGCATCCTCAGGGAGCAGGGCTTCGATACGGTCTGCATCGGCGCCAAGGAGGCTACCGGCGGGGCGATCGAGTCGCTGGCCGATGCGCGGCTGGCGGCCGACCTCCTGAAGAAGAACGCGGACCGCATCGATGGGCTGCTCGTCACGCTCCCGAACTTCGGCGACGAGCGGGCCATCGCCAACGCCATTCGCTTCAGCGGCCTCGATGTGCCGGTCCTCGTCCACGCCTGGCCCGACGACGCCAAAAAGATGACGGTCGAGAACCGCCGCGATTCTTTCTGCGGCAAGATTTCGGTCACCAACAACCTGTCGCAGTACGGCATCCCTTTCAGCCTCACGGACCTGCACTGTGTGGACCCGCGCTCGAAGTCCTTCAAGGGCGACCTCGCCCGCTTCGGCGCCACCTGCCGCGTGGTGCGGGGCCTGCGGGGAGCGCGCGTCGGCGCCATCGGGGCGCGGACGGTGGCGTTTAACACGGTCCGCTACTCCGAGAAGATCCTCGAGGCCGCCGGCATCACGGTCGAGACGCTCGACCTCTCGGAGGTCCTCGGCCGGGCCAACGCCCTGAAGTCCAACGACCCCGCCGTCCACCGCAAGGTCCAGGCGCTGAAGGGCTACACCGATACGAGCGGCGTCACCGATACGGGCCTCGACCGCATGGGCCGCTTCGCCCTGGTTATCGACCGCTGGATGAAAGACCT
>JAPLMO010000210.1 GCA_026386995.1 Planctomycetota bacterium
GCGCGGGTGGCGGCCTTCGGCGTTCTGGGCGCAGACGATGCGGGCGACGAGATCATCGGACGCCTCCGCTCCTCCGGCGCCGCGACGGCGGGCGTCCTGCGCGTCGCCGGCCGGCCCACGACGATCAAGACGCGGTTCGTCGGCCGCGCGCAGCACCGCCATCCGCAGCAAGTCCTGCGCGTCGACTGGGAAGACGACCAGCCGCTCGACGGCCCCGTCGAGGACCGCCTCCTGGCGAAGATCTCGAAGTTCGTGGCCATGGCCGACGTCATCGTGGCCAGCGACTATAACAAGGGCGTCCTCACGCCGCGCGTCATGCACGAACTCATCCGCCAGGCCCGGCGCCGCCGCGTGCCCGTCCTCGTGGACCCGATCAAGGACCGCGACTACTCGAAGTACGCCGGGGCAACGCTCCTGACGCCGAACCGCCTGGAGACCGAACTCGCTTCAGGCGTCCGCCTGGCCGGCCCCGAGGCCATCCGCCGCGCCGCCAGGCGCCTCATGGCCGACCTGAAACTCCAGGCCCTCGTCATCACGCTCGACAAAGAAGGCGCGTACCTGGCCACGCGCGGCAAGCCGGGCCAGCAGATTCCGACCCGCGCGCGGCCGGTCTATGATGTGACCGGCGCGGGCGACATGGTCATCGCGGTCCTGGCGATGGCGGTGGCCGCCGGGGCGGCGCTGGTCGACGCCGTGCGCCTGGCGAACGTCGCGGGTGGACTGGAGGTCGAGAAGTTCGGCGTCCAGACCGTCTCGCGCGAGGAGATAATCGGCGAACTCCTGACCGAGGCCCGCCGCAGCGGCGACAAGGTCAGGTCCCTTCAGAATCTGCTCGTCGACCTCGGCCGCCACCGCGCCCAGGGCGAGACCATCGTCTGGACCAACGGCTGCTTTGACGTCTTGCACGCCGGGCACATCGACTACCTGGAGTTCTCGGGGCGCCAGGGCGACGTCCTGGTGCTCGGCCTGAACTCCGATTCAAGCGTCCGTGTCAACAAGGGCCCCGACCGGCCCATCTGCAACCAGGACCACCGCGCCAAGGTCCTCGCTGCCCTGGAGTGCATCGACTACATCGTCATCTTCGACGACCCGACGCCCGAGCGCCTCATCAAAGCCGTGCGGCCGGACGTCCTCGTGAAGGGCGAAGACTGGCGACGCAAGGGCGTCGTCGGCCGCGAATTCGTCGAATCGTACGGCGGCCGCGTCGTCCTCGCCCCCATCGTCAAGGGCCTGAGCACCACGGCCCTGATGGCCCGCATCCGGGGCGATTCATCCGGCCCCGGCGGCCCCGTGCAAAAGGGGAAACGCCTGTGATCGACGTCATCCGAGCCGGCCTTATCGCCACCTCGAAACTGCACGCCGAAATGGCGGAGACGCTCGCTGAACCGTGCGCCAGAGCGGCTGAGATGCTGATCGCCTCTCTCCAGGCCGGCGGCACAGTCTACCTTTGTGGCAACGGCGGAAGCGCCGCCGAGGCCCAGCACGCCGCAGGGGAACTCGTCGGCCGGTTCTTGCACGAACGCCGCGCCCTAAGGTGCGTCGCCCTGACGACCGACACGAGCGTCCTGACGGCCATTGCCAACGATTACGAGTACGGCCGCATCTTCTCGCGCCAGGTCGAGGCGCTCGTCCGCGAGGGCGACGTGCTCTGGGCGCTCTCCACGAGCGGCACGAGCCCCAACATCCTGGCCGCCGCCGACGCCGCACGCCAGCGCGGCGCAAAGGTCCTCGGCATGACCGGCCGTCGCGCCGCGCAACTTGCCGAACTCTGCGACGTCTGCCTCTGCGTTCCGGCCGACATAAGCCCGGGCATCCAGGAGGGGCACCTGACGCTCATCCACATTATCTGCCGCCTCGTCGAGGAGGCGATGGTGGCACAGGGCGAGAAAGGCCGCCGGTGACATGCCGTGACCCATCCCGCCATATTTCTGGATCGCGACGGCACGCTGATTGAAGACGTGGGATACCCCTCGCGCCCCGAGCACATCCGCATTCTCGGCGGTGTCGCGCGGGCCCTCGTGCGCCTCGCCGGGGCGGGATACAAACTCATCGTTGTCACCAACCAGTCGGGCATCGCGCGGGGCCTGCTGACGGAGGATGACCTCAACCGCTTCCACCAGGCCCTTGACGAGCAACTGGAACTTCTCGGCGCCCGCCTGGATGCGTAGTACTCCTGACCGCACCTTCCGGACCCGCTTGCGGCCACGCGGGACGACCTGGCGGTCGAGTGCGATTGCCGCAAGCCCAAGCCGGGCCTGCTGCTTCAGGCGGCC
>JAPLMO010000366.1 GCA_026386995.1 Planctomycetota bacterium
CTGCACCTGCCAACGGTCCGGCTTCCGCAACCGCACCTTCGGCCCGACTTCACGGCCCGCTTCGATCTCGTGATTGTTCATGGCCACAGTTATAGCGCCCTTGTCCTAAAAAAGCGCGCGAAAAAATCACAGGCTCTGAGCACAGCGAAGAACGCTGCCGCTGCGCATGAGGCGTGGCACATGGCCCTGAGCGGCCGTGCGGCTCAAGAAAATCGTTGAGATTCTCTTGCCGGGAGGGTATGTTGCCCCCCTAGGCTGCGGCGGGAGGAGAGACTCGCCGCGCCGGGGGTATGGCCTGACTTGACGGGAACGTCCGCTTACGGAGACACGCGATGGTCCGATACGGTTTCTGGATGAGCGCGGCAGTGATGTTGGTGGTGGGCCTTGGGGCCGCAACCGGATGGGCACAGGATGTTTCGGCCAAGGCCGCAGAAAAGGCCATCGACACGGCCGACCCCGATGTGATCGACCCGAACCTCATCAAGGGCGACAAGTATACCCTCGATTTCCAGTTCGAGCGGCCCGAGCCGATCGTCGTCACCGGCCCGGCCGGCGAGAAGCAGATCTACTGGTACGTCTTCTACACCGTGACCAACCGGACCGGCCAGGACCGCCTGCTCGTGCCGGCCTTTACGCTCTTCGCCGACACCGGTGCCGTCAGCCGCGCGGGGATTTACCCGACCGTCTTCGACGCCATCAAAAAACTCCGCAAGCCGAAGTTCCTCGAGAACGCCGTCCAGATGATCGGCAAGGTGCTCGTGGGCGAGGACAACGCCCGGACGGGCGTGGCGATCTTCGCCCCACTCTCTTTTAAGACCACGAAGTTCACGATCTTCATCGAGGGCCTCTCAGGCGAGTACATCGAGCGCCCCGGCCCGGCCGCACAGCCGCAGGCCGGCGCCACAAAGATCGAGGAAGCCAAGGCCGAGGCCGACAAGGCCACCCGCCTCCGCAAGACCCTGGCCCTCACGTACACGCTGCCGAGCGAGAACTGGATGACGACCCTCGACCAGCCCGTCTTCAAGGAGAAGAAGTGGACGTGGCGGTAGGCCGAGAATCTCCATAGAACGTCGCCGCGGCGGGCCTTTGGGTCCGCCGCTCTTGTTTGCGGAAGGGGACCTTGAGATCGTCGCCGATGGCCGCACGCCTGGCCCCGGCGCTGATCGCCTTCGCCTGTGCCTTGCCGGTTCCCGCCGACGTTCTCGAATCGCCCGCAATTGCGTCACTGCCGAAAAACCCTTGCCAGCGGCCGATTCGCCTGTATACTGTCATGTCATCGAAAGGGCTGAAGCGAAGGAGCCTCTCATGGCGCATAAAAAAGGACAAGGGTCGTCGCGGAACGGCCGCGATTCCAATCCCCAGTTTCTCGGGGTCAAGGCGTACGGCGGCGAGACGGTCAAAATAGGCAGCATCATCGTGCGGCAGCGCGGCACGAAGTTCAGGCCCGGCCGCAATGTCGGCATCGGGCGGGACGATTCCCTGTTCGCCCTGGCTGCCGGCAAAGTGCTGTTCCACAGCGGAAAGGTCAGCGTACTGTAAGACGTTTCAGCGGCGAATCTCCGGCCCGGGCGATAATGTCCGGGCCGGTTTGTTTTACGGCTTGGCGTCCGGCTTTTTTCCCGCGCGGCCCATGTTTTCGAGGATGAATTCGACGATCTGGTCGGGCGGCACGAGGCTGTGGACGTGCCCGACGCCCTTCTTGATGATAACCCTTACGAGGCCCCCGAGTTTCCGGTATCGCTCCTCGATGATCTTCGTGTTCTCCTCAACGGGCACCACGTCGTCAATGTCGCCGCAGAGGTGGATGATCGGGATGTGAGCCTCGGCCAAGGGCTTCAGGTTGTCGACGGGGTTCTTCGTATACGCCAGGGCATCGGCCTCAGATGCAAAGTGATAGTCCTTCTGAAGTTTCGCCCAGTCGCTAGCGCTACCCTTGCCCTTGCCCTTGCCGCCGGGCCAACTCTTGAAGTCGCAGACCGGGGCGTCGCCGAAGATGCAGGCGACCTTGTCGGTGTTGTCGGCCGCCCAGTTGTAGCAGTAGAGGCCGCCGCGGCTGACGCCCTCCAGCACCGCCCGCGGCGCGAGGCCGTACTCCTTCGTCAGGAACTTGTAGAAGGCGTCCCAGTGCTTCAGCGCATCGGGGCAGCCGAACGTGTTCCCCACTTTGATGTGCACCAGGTGAAACCCCTTCGCCACGAGCGCCAGGTCGACGTCCGGCTTGTGATCGAAAAACTCCGCCCGCCAGATCCACGGCTTGCCGGGCGCGGCCTCCTTCGGCACGACGACGATGGCGGCGCACCCGTCGACCACGAGGTCGTGGCGCTCAAAGCCATTCCACGTGCCCTTCTGGACGGCCGGCGCAGCGACTGGCGCGGCGGCGGTCTTGATCGCCGCCGGTTCGCCGCATAAGGCCGCGGCCGAGATCCCGATGAGCACAACCGCTGCCATCCAGAAGGCTGCTGCCCTGCCACGGCGTTTCACGCAAGGCTCCTTTCTGCGCTCCGAGAGACGCTCTTCCCCACCGCGCGCGTATTATAGCATCAAGGTGCGCCCGACACAGCGGCATTGCGGCAAGCAAGGACTCCTTCGCTGGCGATCCGGACTGTAGAGCGTGGCACGGCTGGCTTGTCCAGCCGTGGGCAGAGCCGCGGGCCACCAGCCACGGCTGGACAAGCCAGCCGTGCCACACCCGATACGGCAAAGCGCCCAATACTGAGGGCTTGCGCGGCGGCGATGGCGCGGTTCATCTTGAGAATCCGCCTGCGCCATGTTACTCTTAAGATCATGTTTATCGACGAAGCCGAAATCTACGTGAAGGCCGGCGACGGCGGAAACGGCGCCGTGACGTTCCGCCGCGAGTCCCGCGTGCCGCGCGGCGGCCCTGACGGCGGCGACGGCGGCGACGGCGGCGACGTTATCCTGCGCGCCCGGCCCGGTCTGGACACCCTCATCGATTTCCGCGGGCACCATCACTGGTACGCCCAGAACGGCGAGAAGGGCCACAAGAAGGACATGGCCGGCGCAGGCGGCGAAGACCTCGTCATCGACGTGCCCCCCGGAACCCTCATCTTCGATAAAGGCCGCGGGGTGCTGTTGAAGGACCTCAAGGAGGAGTGGGCGCAGGCGGTCGTGGTCCGAGGCGGCAAGGGCGGCCGCGGCAACGGACGCTTCGCCACCGCCACGAACCAGACGCCGCGCTTCGCCGAACCCGGCCTGCCGGGCGAAGAGCGGCACCTCAGGCTTGAACTGAAACTCATCGCTGACGTCGGCCTCGTGGGCCTCCCGAACGCCGGCAAGTCCACCCTGCTCTCGCGTCTGTCGGCCGCGCGGCCGAAGATCGCCAACTACCCGTTCACGACGCTCGCGCCGAGCCTCGGCATCGTCGAGGCGGGCGAAGAGCGCCGCTTCGTCATGGCCGATCTGCCGGGCCTCATCGAGGGCGCCCACGAGGGCATCGGCCTCGGCGACGAGTTCCTGCGGCACGTCGAACGCACGCGCATCCTCGTGCACCTGGTCGAAATGGAGCCGCACGGACGCGCCAGCCCCGCCGACGCCTACCGCGCCATCCGCCACGAACTGTCCGCCTACAGCAAGGGACTGGCCGCCAAGCACGAGATCGTCGTGCTGACGAAAGCGGACCTCTTGCCGGACGACGACACCGTACGGCAGGAATTCTCGAAGGCCGTCGGCAAGCCTGTCATAACCATCTCCAGCGCCACGGGCGTTGGCCTCGTGCGGCTCGTCAAGGCCATCCTCGACAAACTCGATGAACTGGCGGAGGAAGAGGCCGTCAAGGCCGGGGACAGCGCCTTTGCAGCGTTTGCGCCCGCAGCGAAAGAATCGCCGGCGCCGGAACCCGCCGCGAGCAAAGCCAACCCCGCTCCCAAGAAACGCCGACCCGCCGCAAGAAAAGCGAAACCGGCCGTCAAGAAAGTGACGCTGGCGGCGAAGAAACGCACGCCTGCAAAGAAGGCCAAGGCCGCCGCCAGAAAACCGGCCAGGAAGTCGAGGAAGGCATGAGTTCATTTATCGCCATCACGCTCGGCAACTCCAGGGCGGCAGCAACCGTTGCAACCAACGGCGTGCTCGGCCCGGTCCGCCGCGCCCCGGTCGAGGACCTGGGAGAACTTCGCGACATCCTCATGCGGGCCCACCCCGACCATGGCGGCGAGGCACTGCCGATCGCCGCGGCGTCGGTCAACCCGCCGGCCTTCGAGCGCCTGTTGAAACTCCTGGCCGACATGTCCCTGCCGATGCCCGAAATGGCCGGGAAGGATTTCCCGGTTCACATGCGGCTGGAGGTGCGTGAGCCCGAGCGCGTCGGCGTCGACCGGCTGCTGGGCGCCCTGGCCGCGTACCGCCGCGCGCGCGGCGCGTGCGTCGTCGTCGATTTCGGCACGGCGATTACGGTCAACTCCATCGGACGCAACGGAGAGTTCCTGGGCGGGGCGATCTTCCCTGGCCCGACGATGATGGCCCGGGCGCTGGCGGGCGGCACGGCGCTTCTGCCCGAGATCACCGTGCCCGAGACCGCCCCGGGCATCGGCAAGAACCCCGAAGAGGCGATTGCCGCAGGCATCCTCCACGGCGTAACCGGCGCGGTGGCAAACCTGATAATCGCCGCAAGCGAAACCGTCGGCGAAGGCGTCCAGGTGCTGCTGACGGGCGGCGACGCCGATCGCATTGCGGCCCTGCTGCCGCCCGACTGCCAGAAGGTCTGCCCGGACCTCGTCCTGGAAGGCCTGGCCATCGCGTATCACGAGCGGCCGGTGCAACAATCTTTGGCGTGACGCATGGCTGTCCCCGCGGAATCCGCGTTTGCCGTCCTCACGCCGCCCGGCCGGGGCGGCATCGCAGTCATTCGCTGCGTGGGTCCGGTTGCCGAAGCCGCGCTGGCGAAATGTTTTCGGCCGGCGCATTCGAGCCCCGACCGTAAGGTCGGGGGCATGCCCCAGCCTGGTCAACTTGCCTACGGGCATGTCGTCGATGCCGAGGGGCGGCCGCTCGACGAGGTTATCCTGTACAACGCCGGGGCAGGCGCCGTGCGGAAATCACCCGCGGCTTCCGCCGCGGGCTCGAACTCGGCGGGCTTGATCTTCGAGATCAACTGCCACGGCGGGCCGGCGGCCGTGCGGGCGGTGTGCGACCGGCTTGCGGCCGCGGGCCTGCGCGAGGTCGATGCCGACCGCCTGATGGAACTCGAAGGCCTGCCGCGCATCACCCGCGACGCTCGCCGCGCGCTGCGTTGCGCCTTTACGCCCCTTGCCGCCCGTATCTTGCTGGATCAACTCAGCGGCGCGCTTGGCAGGGCGATCACCGAAATCCTCGCGGCCCTTGCCGCCGGCGGGGGCGAGGTTTATTTAGCCCACGGTGAACACACCGGGGGCCGAACATTCGCCGGCGCCCCCCCCGCGCCGCCCCCCGTGTATTCACGGGGGGCTAAATACGGCGCGGGTGCCAACGTCCTCGCGGCAATCGACGACCTGCTCCAGCGCTGGCGCACATGCGGACGGTTCCTCGCCGACCCGCCGCGTATCGTCATCGCCGGCCGGGCGAACGCCGGCAAGTCTACGCTTCTCAATCGCCTCGTCGGCGCCGAACGGGCGATCACCTCGGCCGCCCCCGGCACGACCCGCGACTACATCGAAGCCGAGGCCGCTCTGGACGGCGTGCCGGTGATGCTCATCGACACGGCGGGCCTGCGCGATCCCGGCGGCGAGATCGAACGCCAGGGCATCGAGCAGGCCAGGGCGGAACTGGCGCGTGCGGCCGTCGTCATTTACCTCGTCGATGCCGGCGAGGGGGTAAACCCTGAAGATGAGGCAACGCTTCAATCGCTCGGCGACCGGGCGCTGGCCGTGCTGAGCAAGATCGATGCAGCGGGCGCTAAAGCCGTTCGAGCCCCGAGCGTAAGCTCGGGGTCACGCCACCGGGCCGGCGAAAGTGTGGCAATGCACGAGGGCAACCCCGACCTTACGGTCGGGGCTCGGCCCCAAGCCCTCTCGGCCCTGACGGGCGAGGGCGTACCGGCCCTAGTGGCGGCTGTGCTGGAGAAACTCGGCTGGCAGGCGCCCAGGCCGGGCGACGCGGCGCCCTTCACGGCCGAGCAGGCGGCGGCGCTGGCCGCGGCGAGAGAGGACTTCGCGGCAGGTCGGATGGACGCGACTGCGCAGCGGCTTATGTCACTGCTTGAATAAGCGTATCAGGAATAGATCCAGCGCAGAATGTCGCGGTACGTAATGACAATGAAGAGCAGGCCAACCGCGACCCAGCCGGCAATCCAGACGATCGTGCGGAGTTTCATGCTCACGGGCTTGCGCTTGATGGAGTCGATCAGCACGAAGAGCACGTGGCCGCCGTCGAACGGCGGCACCGGCAGGAAATTCAGGACCGCGATCGAGACCGTCAGCATGCCCAGGAAGTCCATGAACGTGCCGACGCCGTGGCTCGCCACGCTGACGGACCACTGAACGATCGCCACCGGCCCGCCGACGGCCTTGGTGCTGACCTGGCCGGACACGAACTGCTTCAGGTTCAGGTACACCCGCCCGAGCCACAGCACCGTCTGCCTCATGCCGCGCTGGGCGGCCGTGATCGGGTTGTAGATGCGCGGCAGGGGCGCATAGAGCGGTTCGCCGATCGCCTCGGCCAGGGTCAGGCGATCGTGAGAGACGGCTTTCGGCCGCAAGGTCGTCGTCAACTCTTTGCCGCCCTGCTCTACCTTAATGGGAATCTGCTTGCCGCCGGCGTTGATGAAGATCTGGAACAAGGCCACCCAGTCGTCGGCGCGCCGGCCGTCGTCCCCGGCAGCGAGGATGATGTCTCCCGATGCCAGGCCCGCGGCGGCCGCCGGGCCGTCCGGCTCGACGTGGCCGACCTGGACGGGCGCGCCCCGGCCCTCGCCCATCGAAATCCCGATCCGCGGGTGATCGGTGCCCGGCATCATCACGGTCTTGCACGTGACGTCTACGGTCTTGCCGTCCCGCCGGAGTGCCAGGCGGATCTCGGCGCCCTTGCCAGCTGCCTTGATGACCTCGACCAGTTCTTTTTGGGCGGGCCAGCGCTTGTCCTGAACGGCCATGACGCGGTCGCCCGGCTTGACGCCGGCCTCGGCCGCGGGCG
>JAPLMO010000408.1 GCA_026386995.1 Planctomycetota bacterium
TTACCGGCGCCATCACCTTCAGCCGGTCCCGCTCTTGCTGGCTCATCTCGATCCGGTCCTTGTTCATCCGCTTCCCTTAGCCCCCAAGAAGCGGACATTTCTACTGGGTCTGGACCGGACATTACTACTGGGTCACGACAGCGTCCGCCTCCGCTCTTGAGTAAGTCTGCGCGGGCGGCTATCATACCGGCAGCGTTTGCGGGAGAGATGAAGCCGATGGACGCCGAACCGGTAACCGGGGCCGAGAAGACGCCGCTCAGTTTGTCGGGGCGGCGGGCGCTGGTCGTCGTGCCGGCCTACAACGAGGCGGAGGCGATCGGCCGCACGGTCCGCGACCTGCGTCGCCACGCCCCGTGGGCCGACGTGCTTGTCGTTAACGACGGGTCGGCCGACGATACCGCCGAAGTTGCCCGCGCGGCCGGGGCCAAGGTCCTCGATCTGCCCGTGAATCTGGGCATCGGCGGCGCGGTCCAGACCGGATACCGCTACGCCTATGAGAACGATTACGACCTGGTTTTCCAGTTCGACGGTGACGGCCAGCACCGTGCGCGGCGGCTGGCGGAGTTGGCGCGGCCGATCCTGGCCGCCGAGGCGGACTTGGTGGTAGGCTCACGGTTTCTGCGGCCGCGCGGCATGACGGCCCAGGGGAGCCGCTGGGCGGGGATCAAGATCCTGGCGGTGGCGGTCTCGTTTGTCACGGGACTGACGGTTACGGACCCGACGTCGGGCTTTCGCGGCGGCGGGCGAAAGGTTATCCAACTCTTCGCCCATACGTATCCGCAGGACTATCCGGAGCCGGAGTCGCTGGTTCTCGTGCACAAACAGGGCTTTCGGGTGCTGGAGGTCCCGGCTACGATGCGCCGCCGGCGCGGCGGCGTGTCGTCCATCAACTTCCTGAAGGGCATTTATTACATGGCGAAGGTGCTGCTGGCGGTGCTGATGGAGGCCCTGAAGGCCCCCGTGCGGCTGGAGGAGGAACCCGTATGATGAACTGGCCCCAACGTATCGTACTGCTGGTGCTTGCCCTGAGCATGCTCGCGTTGACGCTGGAACTGATCCGTCGCCGGCGGCTGCGCGAGGAGTACGCCGTCCTCTGGGTCTGCACGGGCATCATGATTCTGGTGTTCGTCGTCATGCCGAACCTCCTTTTCACCATGTCGGGCTGGCTTCAGTTGGACCGCGGCGTGCTGATGACGTTCGTGTGCTTTCTGTTTCTGGCGGCCATCGTGCTGCACTACTCGGTGGTGATCTCGAAGCACTCGGAGCGAGAGAAGCACCTGACCCAGGAACTGGCCCTCTTGAGGGACGAGTTGGAGAAATTGCGGGCCGAGACGCGCGAAGCCCCACCGATGGCCGCCGAGCCGAAGCCCCGCCCGCCGGCGCTGAGGACATAGGCTTAAACGTTGCCGGCCGTACTGCGTCACTTACGAGGGGGTCAGGAGCCCTATCTGTAAGGCTCCTGACCCCTTGCCCCCCGAGAGTAACGCAGTACTGCCGGCCGGGATTTTGTGTTGACCGTTTTGGCCGTACGTCGTATAGTCGAAAGCGACAACTGAATACGCAAGCGAATCTTATCGCGAGTGGCTGAGGGAAGGGCCCGACGAAGCCACAGCAACCGGTCCCGAAGTCAGGGATGCTGGTGCTAACTCCCGCCCCCCAAGGGGGAAAGCTAAGAGAGACCCGCGACCTGGTCGCGAAAGCCTCTTCTTATCGAGAAGAGGTTTTTTGTTTTTCGGGGCGGGGCGAAGTCGTTGCTGTTCGAGCCCGCGGCGGGAGCCGCGGGGTATCTGGTGCGATTCGCAATCGCCTAAAGCGAGGATGCCTGTGTCGATTGACGACGTGGTACCCATAGCGGAGGCCAGTCGCCTGGGCGGCGCCCAGAGCGTCGGCCTGGTCGAGACGAAGCACTTTACGTTCGCCGAGCCGCCGGGCGAGATGCCGCTGGAATGCGGCCAGAAACTCGGCCCTATTACGCTTGCCTATGAGACGTACGGGCAACTTTCGCCTGCGTGCGACAACGCCGTCCTGATCGTGCACGCCCTTTCGGGCGACGCCCACGCCGCGGGCTGGAATTCGCCCGATGACAGCAAGCCCGGCTGGTGGGACATCGTCATTGGCCCCGGCAAGCCGTTCGACACGACGAAGTACTTCGTCATCTCCTCCAACATCATCGGCGGCTGCAAGGGCAGCACCGGCCCGTCGAGCACCAACCCCGCCACCGGGCGGCCGTACGGCCTGACGTTCCCGATGGTGACGATCCCCGACATGGTCCGCGCCCAGAAAGCCCTCCTGGAGCATCTGGGCGTCCGGCGGCTGCTCTCGATCTCGGGCGGCAGCATGGGGGGCTTCCAAGTGCTGGAGTGGGCCGTGCGGTATCCCGAATGCGTAGCGTCGGCGATCCCGATCGCCACCTGCGCGCGCCTCAGCGCCCAGGGCATCGCCTTGAACGAGGTCGGCCGGCAGGCGATCATGGCCGACCCGAATTGGCGCGGCGGCGATTACTACGGCCATGATCCTCCTGCGGCGGGCCTGGCGATCGCCCGCATGGTCGGCCACATTACGTACCTGTCGGACAAGCAGATGCACGCCAAGTTCGGCCGCCGCCTCCAGGACCGTAAAGAACTGGGCTTCGACTTCAAGACCGAGTTTCAGGTCGAGAGTTACCTGCGATACCAGGGCGACAGTTTCGTCCGAAGGTTCGACGCCAACTCGTATCTCTATATCACTAAGGCTATGGACTACTTCGACCTGCACGGCCTGCGCGGGTCGCTGGTGGCGGCCTTCGAGGGCGTCCGGGCCGAGTTCCTCGTCATCTCCGTCTCCAGCGACTGGCTGTACCCGACGTACCAGTCGAAGGAGATCGTCAAGGCCCTGAAGGCCAACGGTGTTCCGACGACCTTCATGGAACTGGCGAGCGACTACGGCCACGACGCCTTTCTGGTCCCCAACGAGCACCTGGCGGGCGCCATCACGGGTTTCCTGGCGAACGTTCAGCGGCACGTCCGCGGCAACGGGCAGGGGAGGGCCGACGGGTGAACATGCCCCGCAAACGTCCGACCAAACTGCGGCTGGACTACGAACTGATCGAGTCGCTCGTTCCCGACGGCGCCAAGGTCCTCGACCTTGGTTGCGGTGACGGCCAGTTGCTCGCCGACCTCATCGAGTACAAGGGCTGCGAGGGGCGCGGCATAGAGGTCGACGACAAGGCCGTCCTGGAGTGCGTCCATCGCGGCGTGCCGGTCTATCACGGCGACATGATCGAGGGGATGGGCTTCTACCTCGACGGGCAGTTCGACGTCGTCATCCTGAGCCAGACGCTCCAGCAGACCATGGACCCCCCGAAGGTTATCCACGAGATGCTGCGCGTCGGCAAACGCGCGATTATCAGTTTCCCGAATTTCGGGCACTGGTGGGTGCGGCTGCAATTGCTGCTGGGCGGCCGCATGCCTCACAACCGCCTCCTGCCGTATCACTGGTACAACACGCCCAACGTGCACTTCTGCACAATCAAGGATTTCCGGGAGTTTTGCGACCGGCAGGGCCTCGTGCGCGTTGCCGAGACTTTCTTGAGCGGCGGGAACCGGCGGATCTCGGCCCCCCTGGCCAACTGGCGGGCCAGCATCGCAATCTTCCAGATCGAGCGCGGCAGGCAGCCCCAGGTCGCGCCCCAGAGCGATTAGCGTCCCGATGCAGTGCCCATCTCGCTGCCGCTGATTGCACTTTCCGTCTGGACTTGGCGCGGCATTCCGGCGTAAACTGGTGCCGTGCCGCACAGGGTCGCCAGACTGTAAAGGGGCAAAGTCATGCGTCCGTATGCGCGGATCCTTGTGTGTGCGGGGCTGCTCCTGGCCCTGGCGCCGGCAGGGTGTGCGCCTCAGACCCGCGAAGCGCCCGGGTCTGACCCCGACGCCCTCGGGCCGCTCGACCCACAGGCGTTCCGCACGGTCTACAACACGCCCGGCTTCGTCATGAGGACCGTCAAGGGCGGCCGTCCGGTGGCGGTGCAGGATACCGAGATCCCGGCAGGGACCGTCATCGACGACTCAAATCTCGTTATCTTCGTCGAAGGGTCGGGCGACTCGGTTGACGTTTTCCGGTGGACCGCGCGGTTGCTGGCCGAGAGTCCGCACGGTTTTCCTGGTGCGTCGGAGCGCCTCGTCGTCATCCTCGTGCACTGGAGCGAAACCAGGGACGTCGTTATCGAGCACCTCAGCCGGGATTCGCAGTTGGCCGGCGCCGCGCGGCTGCACCAGATGCTCGAAACGCACCGCCTGCGCCACGGCGCCGGCGGACACGCCAGCGTCATCGGGTTCAGTGCGGGGACGCGAGTGATGCAGTTCGCATGCACAGGCACTCTGCCGGCGGGCTCGCCGGCGTACCCCGAAGGGCTTCGCCATGCCGACAATCTCGTGTTCCTGGGATCGAGCATTGGCAGCGAGGACCCCATGCCCGTGGAGTCGATTCGCGGGCGGTTCATCAATTTCACGAACCCTCGCGACACGCACTACGGAGACCGCGCCCCCTACATCGCCCCGGCGGGGGAGAAGGTGCGGCTGCTGGAGTTTCTGGTCGAGCACACGCTCGTGCCGCGGCCGCACTTTGGCGCGAGCGTAGAGGGTTTTATCCGGGCGCCCACGCTGACCAGCGCGGCCCAGTTCGACGCGATTGATACGCCAACGGCCGCACGCGATCGCCAGGTCCTTGACCAGGCGTTCCGGATGGTCAACGTCCCTGTCCCTGGGCAACTCGTGCCGAAGGACATCCTGGGCCTGCCCATCCTGAACGACGACATGGACGACTACTTCAACCAGGCGCCGAACCATTACATCCTTGTGGGCCGCGGGCCTGCCAACAGGCTCGACGGCCAGGATTTCGCGCAGTACCGCGCGGTGGCC
>JAPLMO010000459.1 GCA_026386995.1 Planctomycetota bacterium
GCCGTACGTCCCGCCAAAGGGCGCTCGGGTCGCACTCCTGCGGAGCCCTATCCTCCCGATGGCTTGCCTCATCCTACCGACCACGAACCCTACCGTCCAGGCCCGGAGCATCCCTGGAGAAAATCCTTCAAACAGAAACGCCAAGACCGGACATTTCTACTGGGTCAGGACCCCGGACATTTTTAATGGGCCTTGACACAACCATTTTCCACTTTCAGCCCTGTTCGCTTCGCCGTCAAACCCAAACGGAAACGGTGTCTAACACCTATTTCTCGACCAGGCCGGCAGCGCGCGGAAAATCGACAAGCGGCGCGTACCAGAAGGATTCCCAGTACTTGGTGTCAATGGAGTACGGATCGGGCAGGTCGCCGACGGAGATGTCGCCGGGCAGGATGCCGTAACGCTTCATCTCGCGGACGTAGTGCTTGTTGGGCCGGAAGCCCGGCATGTCAAAGCGTTTGACGACCTCCAGATGCGCGCGGCCCTTCTCGATGCCCGCAAGGAGTTTCTGGTAGTCGGGGTCGCCAGCGGAGGCAAAGAGCGACGGGGCAACGGCGCCGCGCAGCGACTTCAGGCTGCACAGGCCCAGGCCGCCCGCCTCCTTCGCCAGCGGCGCAAGGAGCACGAGCGACTTGGCCGGACGCGTCAGGTTCACGAGCAGGTCGTCGTCGGTCTTAAAGCCCTTGGGGCCCCGCCCCGTGTGGCATGCGGCACACCGCCGCGCGAAAACGTCCGCGTCCGGCTCCGCCTTGACCATGCCCGTGCCGAGGGCCGCGTACGTGCCGGGATACGGCGCGCCAGACTCGATCCAGAGGCGCACGAGCGTGACCTCGCGCGGCGTGAGTTTCGCCTCGTAGTGGCTGCCCGAGATCAACTTCATCAGGGGGCTTGCGCCTGAGCCGATGCCCCTGGGCGGCAGGTTGCCGCCCGCGTCGCGCCCGTGCGACACCTGGCCGCGTAACATGAGCGTCGCGTAAGCGTGCGAGTAGATCGGGCCGCGGTCGCCGGTGAGGACCACCCCGCCGGCGAATTTCTCGTAGTCGTGGCAGCGGACGCAGTGCCTATCGAGGATGGGCTGGATGTCGCGCGGGAAATCCATGACCTCGGGCACGCCGGCGATCGGCTCGATGCGGCTGGACGGGCGCGTAAGGGCCATCAGGTTCGGCCGCGGGCGCACCGTTTCCGTGCGGTTCTCGTGGCAGCCGGAGCAACTCGTCGTCTCGCCCGGCATGACGCTGACGAAACTCTGCATGCGCTTCACGGAGAGGTCATTGGCATCGAGCGCCACGAAGAACACGGGCCTCAGGGCCGGCAACTCGAAGTTGGCCGAGCCATCCGCCTCCACGGGCACCGTGCCGAGGATGCGCGGCAGGGTGAACGTGCCGCCAAGGCTGATCGGCTCCATCGTGCCGCTGAAGTTGACGGGCTTGGGCAGCGTCTCAAGGACCAGGAGTTTCTTGATCTCGCCCTTCCCGACGCCCGCCATGTTGCGGCCGTGCGTCACGTCGGCCAAAATCAGGCGGCCGGTCGTCTGCGACGGGTCGGTGTGCGAGGGGATGACCGGCTCGCGCGGCCGCGGCACGATGGGCCGCGGCTCGTGGACTTCCAACGGCCCGATGCCGGGCGGCAGGTCGTAGAACGCCGCGGCGTTGCCATCGCCGTCGATCACGCAAAGGCTTCGGCCCCGCGCCGCGATGAAACACTCTTCGGAGAACGCCCACGGGTCGCGCCAGTCGCTCTGGCGGGTGATGCGGCGGGCCGAGGAAAGTGCGTCCGGCCCGGCGTCGGGAGAGACGACCGTCACGTGCCCGGCGTGCTCCTTCTGCCCGTGGCCGGGGCTGAACGAGGCCACCACCTTGCCCGTGCCGGGGATGGGCTTGGCGTCGAGCATGACGGTGCCCTGGTGCATGTTGCCGAACCAGGTCATCTGGCCCGTGCCGTCGGGGTTGATGGTCCAGAGGTGGTGGTACTGGACGCGGCTGCGGTCGACGTATTCCCACCGCATGTAAAGGATGCGGCCGTCGGGCATCATCCAGGGGGTGTTATCCTGCTCGATGTTGGCCGAGATGAGGCAGACGTTGCGGCCATCGGCGTCGGACCGGTACATGACGGCCACCTCGGTGAACCAGCACTGCACGAAACGGTGGCACCGCGACGAGGTGAACACGAGGTCGCCGTCGGGCAGGTAGATGGGCTCCAGTTCGTCGTCGGGGCCGTCGGTGACCTGGCGGAGGCCCGAGCCGTCGATGCCGATCTCGTAGAGGTGATACTGGCGGCAGTCGCCCTTGCGATACGAGAAGAGAATCTTGCGGCCGTCGTAGTGGACCTGCGGGTCGCGGACGCCGCCCTTCGGGTCGGCCACGAGGATCGCCACCTTGCCGGTCCGCAGGTTCAGCCGGCAGAGGTACCCGCCCGGAGGGCCGTACTGCATGGCGTCGGCGCTGGAGACGTGGTGGCCGAAGTTGGCGTACCAGTGACCGTCGCCGCCCAGGCCGCGCACGGCGAAGACGATTTCCTCGACGCCGGCCATGGGGCCTTGGAGGGCCTTCGCCAGCGCCTCGTTTGGCCTGAACCCGCGGGCGAATTTTTCGGCCGCGGGCCCCTGCCCTTCTGCGAGCGCCGCCGCTGCACCGAGCATGACAATAATCGCCGCAGCAAGAAAG
>JAPLMO010000154.1 GCA_026386995.1 Planctomycetota bacterium
ATGGCTCGCCTCATCCTACCGACCACGAACCCTACCGTCCAGGCCCGGAGCATCCCTGGAGAAAATCCTTCAAACAGAAACGCCAAGACCGGACATTTCTACTGGGTCAGGACCCCGGACATTTTTAATGGGCCTTGACACAGTATTTTCGTCTCGGCGGTAGTGCGGCACCTACGAGGGTGGCATGGTCACGCTGTTGCGTGACCATGTGCTTCGAACGGCGCCTTGCCCGTCACTGCGACATGGTCACGCAACAGCGTGACCATGCCACCCCGCTGAAGCCACACTCGCGGGCTTCTTGTTCGGCGGGCTTCTTGTTCGCTTGAAACGGCCACTCGGGTTTCTTATAGTGTGGCGTACGGGGCAGGCTGGTTACGGGAAACCTGCTTCCGTCACTCTAAAAGGAGAACGTCATGTGTATTCGTCTGGCCCTGGCGGCGATGGGCGCGGTACTGGCACTGGCATCGGTGGGGTATGCGGCGGAATCCACGGGGTCGCCGTTCTACGGCGATCCGCCGGACGACCATCATCCGTGGGCGATTCATGATCAGAACCGCCCGCAGCCGAAGGTGGTGACGCCCGGCACGTTCGGCACGCCGGAGCAGCCCGGCAAGCCTCCCTCGGACGCGATCATCCTCTTCGACGGCACGGACCTCTCGAAGTGGGAAGCCGATAAGCCCCAGGGCGGCCCCTCCAAGTGGATCGTCAAGGACGGCGCGATGGAGTGCACGCCAGGCTCCGGCTACATCCGTACAAAGGACAAGTTCGGCGACTGCCAGTTGCACATCGAATGGGCCGCGCCGAAGGACGTCAAGGGTGACAGCCAGGGCCGCGGCAACAGCGGCATCTTCCTGGAAGGCATCTGCGAGGTCCAGGTGCTCGACAACTACAACAATCCGACGTACGCCGACGGCGCGGCGGGGTCGGTTTACGGCGTCAATCCGCCGGCGGCCAACCCGCTGAATCCGCCCGGCCAGTTCCAGGTGGTGGATATCATCTTCCGTCGCCCGATTTACAAAGACGGCAAGTGCCTGGACCCCGGCTACATGACGGTCTTCCTGAACGGCGTCGTCGTGCAGGACCACACGCAGTTGGAAGGCTCGACCGGCCACATGAAGCGCACGAAGCCGGGAGCCTTCCCGGACAAGGGGCTCCTGAAGTTACAGGACCACGGCAACCCGGTGCGGTTCCGCAACATCTGGTACCGCGAGTTGCCCCTGCGGGCTGTCGAGGACGGGACGGACGGGCCGCTCTCGGTCGAAGCCACGATGGCCAAGCGCAAGGAGATCGCGGCCACAGTCCGCCAGGACGCCGCCAAACTGAAGGACCCCGCCAATCCGCTGCCGGAACTCATGCGGCTGATGGAGTCGCTTGTGTACGAGAAGGACGAACCGACGGTCCAGAAGGTGCAGGAGGTGGCCGGGCAATACGCCGCCGGCGTCAAGGCGCTTCCGGCCGACAAGATCGGCTCGAAGAAGAATGACGTGAAGCAACTGAACGGCGCCTTCCAGTACCTCGCAAGGTTCAATATCCTGCCGGCGACCTTCGCACCGAAAGTGGAGATCGAGAAGATCGTCAAGGACCACGGGTGGGACAAGAGGTAACAGGTCCGCCCGCGCCCGGCGCTGGCGGATCGTTCCTGACGATGTGCGGAGCGTGTTGGACGGTCTATCCCTGCGGCGCGGGTTTGCGCATGTCGCGCTCGCGCAACCAGGCAAAGAGAACGGGCGTCACGATCATGATGTGGATAAAACTGCTGATTATGCCGCCGAGGACGGGCGCGGCAAGCGGCCGCATCACTTCCGAACCGATGCCGGTGCTCCACATGATGGGCAGCAGGCCGAACACCGTCGTGGCGACCGTCATGGCCTTGGGCCTTAGCCGCAGGCGTGCCCCGTCCTTCACAGCCTGAATCAGGTCCTCGTGGTCGAAGGCCGCGCCGCGCTCGGCCTGCTTCTTTTGCAGTGCTTCCTGAAGGTAAACCACCATGACGATGCCGGTCTCGATGGCGATGCCGAACAGGGCGATGTACCCCACCCACACGGCGACGCTGAAATTGTAGCCCAGCAGGTATTGCAGAAAAACGCCGCCCGTCAGCGCGAACGGCACGGCGAGGATGACGTGGGCCGCCTCTTTCGCAGAGCGATAAACGATATAGAGCAGCAGGAAAATGATCCCGAGGACGGTGGGAACGATGATCTGGAGCGTATGCTCTGCGCGGAGTTGGTTCTCGTACTGGCCGCTCCATTCGATGGTCATGCCCTGGTCCAGGCTGATGTCGCGGGCCACGCGCTCGCGGGCCTCCTTGACGAAACTGCCGAGGTCGCGCCCCTGCACGTTGGCCTGCACGAAGACCCGTAGCATGCCGTTCTCGCTGGTGATCTCGCTGGGGCCGATGACGCGTTTGACGCGAGCGACCTGTCCCAGCGGGATGGCCTTTCCGTCGGGCGTGAAGACGAGCGCGTCGCCCAGGCGCCCGATCTCGTCGCGGTCGTCGCGCTGGTAGCGCACCTGGACGGGGAACCGCTGCCGGCCCTCGATGGTCGTGGTGACGTTTTTGCCGCCCAGGCCGGCTTCTACGACGTCGAGCACCGCCTTGGCTCGCAGGCCGTAGCGTGCCATGGCCACGCGGTCCACTTCAATGTTGATGTACGGTTTGCCCTGGAGGCGCGACGGGGCCACGCCCACGGCGCCGGGGATGTCGCGTATGACCTTTTCGACCTCAAAAGCCTTCTTTTGCAGCGAGTCGAGGTTGTCGCCGAGAATCTTGACGCCGACCTGGGCCCGGATGCCGGTCGAGAGCATCAGGATGCGGCCTTCAATCGGATGGAGGAAGCCCGGCACGTAGCCCGGCGCCGCCTTGAGTTTCCCGGTCAGTTCGGCGATGAGTTTTTCCTGCGTCATGCCGGGCCGCCACTCCCGCTCGGGCTTCAGTTCGATCGTGGTCTCGATCATCTCGACCGGCGCGGGGTCGGTGGCCGTCTCGGCGCGGCCCAGTTTGCCCGCCACCGACACCACTTCCGGCACTTGCTTCATCACCTGGTCTTGCCATGAGATGAGCCGCTTGATCTCGGTCAGCGACGTGCTGGGGAGCAACACCGGCATGAACAGCAGGCTGCCTTCGTTGAGCGTCGGCATGAACTCGCTGCCCATGCCCCGGGCGACCTTAGCGGCCCCTTGCCAGTGCCACGACTCCAGCGTGCGTACGATCGGGCGAGGCAGGCCGAAGGCCAGCACCAGCGCGGCGGCCAGCAGCGCGGCCGCGGCGCCCAGGACGACCCGACGATGCGCCAAAGCCCAATCCAGCGTCGGGTCGTAGATCCTCAGCAGGCGTTTCATCAGCCAGTTCCGGCTTTCCGGATGAAACGGGCCGCGCACCAGGATGCTGCAGAGCACGGGCACGACCGTCACGGCCAGCAGCGTGGCGCCGATCATGGCGAACGTCTTTGCGTAGGCGAGTGGATGGAACAGTTTGCGTTCCTCGCCGACGAGGGCAAACACCGGGACGAAGGCCAGAATGATGATCAGCATGGCGAAGAAAATGGGCCGGCCGACCTGCTGGGCCGCTGCCAACGTCGCCTGCCAGGTCTCGGCCATCGTCAGGCGCGTCCTGCCGCCTTTCTTCTCCTCCTGCCGCTCGCAGTGGCGGATCACGTTTTCGGTCATCACAATGCCGGCGTCGACGAGCACGCCGATGGCAATCGCAATGCCGCTGAGGGACATGATGTTCGAGGTGATGCCGAACTGGCGCATCAGGATGAACGAAATGAGGATCGAAATCGGCAGCGGCAGGGTCACGATCAGGATGCTGCGGAAGTGCCAGAGAAACACGATGTGCGCCAGCGCCACGAGGGCGATTTCCTCCCACAGCGCGACCTTCAGGGTGCCGATCGTCCGCTCGATCAGCGTGCTGCGGTCGTAGAACGGCTTGATGCTGACGCCGGGGGGCAGGCTCGGCGCGATCTGGGCGATCTTCTTCTTCACGCCGCCCAGGACGGCCATCGCGTTCTCGCCGTTACGCATGACCACTACGCCGCCGACGACCTCCCGGCCATCGACATCCAGCGCGCCGCGCCTGAAATCGCCGCCGAGTTGGATGGTGGCCACGTCACGCAGGTAAACCGGCGTGCCGGCGTTTTGCTTCAGGACGATATTCTCCAGGTCCTTCGTGTTCTCGATCAGGCCGATGCCGCGCACCACGAACTCCATGCCGTTCTCTTCGATGACCTTGCCGCCTACGTTAAGGTTGCCCTGCTCCACCGCCTCCAGCACGTCCTGGAGCGACACCTGCAGGCTGCGCATGCGCGTGGGCGACACTTCGATCTGGTACTGGCGGACGAATCCGCCGATGCTGCCCACCTCGGCCACGCCGGGCAACGCGTTGAGTTTGTAGCGGATGAACCAGTCCTGCAGCGCGCGGAGTTGTGAGAGGTCGTACCCGCCCTCGGGCGCCTCCTTCGGGTCCACCGCCAGGTAGTACTGGTAGACCCAGCCCAGGCCTGATGCGTCGGGCCCGAGTTTGGGCTCCACGCCCTCCGGCAGGTTGGCGCCCAGCGAGTTCAGGCGTTCAAGGACGCGCGAGCGGGCGAAGTAGTTGTCGATGTCCTCCTCGAAGATCACGGTGATGAACGAGAAACCGAACATCGAGGAAGCGCGGATGGCTTTGACGCCCGTCAGGCCCTGCAAGTTGACCGACATCGGGTAAGTGACCTGGTCTTCGACTTCCTGGGGGCTGCGCCCAGGCCAATCGGCGAAAACGATCACCTGGTTCTCGCTCAGGTCGGGAATCGCATCCACGGGCGTGCGGTACAAGGACCGAATGCCCCACCCAATCACCAGCAAGGCGGCACAGATCACCAGGAATCGGTTGCGGAGGGACCATCCGATCAGATGGTTGATCATCGTTTATCATTCCCTGTTGAGGGTGCCGGGCAAGATGGAATGTCATCCACCCGAATCGCAATCCTGCGAATTACGGCTTGATCTCCTCTCCACAGGTCAGCATCTGCGAGCCAAAGAACGGATTGCGGAGCGGGCCTTTAGCCTGCATCCATAGGCCGGGCTTCGGGGCCATGGGGCAGTGATAAATCTTCAGATCCTTCAGCGCGGGGTCTTCCTTCCGGAGTTGCTTCGCCAGATCAACGGTCACGGTGCTGAAGGGCAGGAATTGCCGGCGGGCTGCGTCCAGGTCTTTGGCAGGTTTCGCCTCGCCCCCGAAGGCCGCCAGGCGCTGCATCAGCCCTGCCCAACGAAGCGATGTGGCCAGTTCCTTCTGTAACGCCGGCAGCACGACGGGCAACCGCGCCATGTACTGGTTGAACTGCTTGAAATCATCGGCCGCAAGTGCCTGGCTGACGTCGGAGGCCACGGTCACGAAGTCCTTCAGCGCCTGGCGCTGGGCCTCGGTGAGGGCCGGCGGCTCCGCAGCCTGCTGCCCCTGGGCCCTGGCTATGGCAGCCTGTCGCTCCTTACGCATCTCTTCGCTGATGGCCCGGCGGGCAGCATCCTGTTTGACGTAAGACAGGGGCTTCTGGGGTGCAGGCGGCGTACCTGCCGCAGGGGCCGGCGTTGCGGCACCGGGGGGCATCGCGCCCGGCGGGGCCGACATCGCGGGCGGGCCGCCGACGTTGGGGGGCGCAGCCGGTGTCGGCGTTTGAGCACGGGGGGTAAGAAGGGTCGCATCCGCCATTGCCTGCCCCTGGCCCTTGGCCAGGGCGGCCTGTCGCATCGCCCACATATTCTCTCGTTCGACCGCAAACGCGGTGAGTTTCTCGCTGCGAGTGACGGGTCGTTGAGGGGCAACGGCCCCGTCCGCAGGTTCCGGCATCGGCTTCGTGGGCACGGCCGCCACAGGCGCGGGGTCCCCGGCGGGTGGCGCCGGCGGCATGGCCGCCGACATTCCGGCCGCCGGCTGCGATTGCGTCGGCGCCTCTCCAGCCGTGCCGGCTGCGGCGGTTGGCGTCATCTTGTCGCAGACACTCTGTATGCCACCCGGGTCGCCCGCATCGGCCGCGACAGCCGTTCCTGCCTCCGGGCTGCTACCCTGATTGAACTGGGCCTGCGCATCGATCAGGACGTTGCCACAGGTGACCACGCGGTCGCCTTCCTCCAACCCTTGGAGGACTTCGCGGAACTGGTCGCCCTGGCGGCCCAACTTGACCCGCCGCATTTCGTACGCGCCGCCGCCCTTGTCCACGTAGGCGTAGGCGGCACTGCCGGGGGAGAGGATGGCCGTTCGCGGCACGGCTATCACTTCCGGGATTTCGCCGCACACGCATCCCTCGGCATACATGCCAAACCTCAGGAGCCGCTCGGAGCGGCCGTTGGCGGCGACCAGGGGATTCGGGATGTCGGCGCGCACTTTGACCGTGCGAGTCGCATCGTTGACCGTCGGCTCGATGAACGAGATCGTCGCGGGGAATACCTTCCCGGGCACGGCCGACACCACGACGTTGACCCGTTGCCCCACTTCAAGCCACGGCAACTGTTGCTCGTAGACATCGAAGCGGAACCACAGGACCGACGCATCCGCGATCACGAGGAGTTTCTCGCCTTCTGCGACGAACTGCCCCACGGACACCGGGCGCTCGACGACCGTTCCCGACATCGGCGCGTACAACTCGGCGGAAAAAGGATCGGACCCTACAGCCGCCGGCGACGTGTCGTTGGCCGGCCCGACCTGGTTGAGCGCGGCGGCGCGAAGAACGCGGCCCTTCTGCACCAGATCAGGGCTGAACAACGTGATCAGCGGCTGCCCTTTCCGGACCTCCATCCCGGTATACGTCACAGCCAGGACGTCGATCCGGCTTGCGGCCGGGGCCGAGATGATGACCCGGCGAGCCTCGTTGGCTTCCAGCGTTCCGGCCACGCGCAACGTACGGCACAGCGGCCGGCGTTTGACCTCCTCGGGCTGGACGTTGAGCACGGAAATGCTGCCGGGGCTCAACACCACCGTGCCGTCGCCGACGCCAAACCCCTTGTCCCCCTCGTAAATGGGCGTCAGGTCCATCCCGCAGATCGTACACTTGCCGGCCTGATCAGACTTGATCCAGGGATGCATCGAGTCCTGGTACATCGACACCTTGCGCCCTTCAAGGCCCAAGGGCTTCTTCCAGACGGCGACCCAAAGGCCGTAGCCCATGAACCCGACGATTATCGTGGCAACAAGGATGGTCAGGAATTTGCGGTTCGTTGGCATGCGGCTCATGACGGCCCCCCAATAGGGTAGGGCTTAAGCGGTAGCGCCGTGGGTGGGTGCGAGGAGGCCACCCCACCCCGCATCGCTGCAACTCGCAGCACGCTTCCGCCTCTTGCCCTGCTTGGCAACGTCCATTTTCCAGAATCACTTCGGCGACACAATAGCGCCAAGCCTGAAAGAACCCTAGGTAGGAACCCTGATCTTTCCATCGGGGAATTCACTGTAGAGCGGAACCCGGCGGAGAGAAGGTCCTGAGTAAAGGGTAGAAAATCCGGCAGCAAGGAACCGGCAGCCGGGCCGCCCGGAGGCCACGGCCTGCCCTCCCATCTCTTTTTCTAGGGTTTTTCCGTACCCAAATCTCAGTGATTTCCCCGATGGGCTTTCCATGGCTTTCTCCGATTGCGGCCCGGCGCACCGGCGTTCATGATGGGTGGAAGCGGCACGGGCGTCGCGTCAGGAGGCAGGCATTCCTGATGGCGCTACGCCTGTTGCCGCGGGGGCAGGCCAAGCGTACGGATCGCCGCGCGACGGCGCGTCGGCGCTGTGTTTGTGCGAGCATCGGGGGAGAGTCTTGTCGATCAGGCGGATCCATATCATTCTGCTCGTGGCGGCCATGCTGCACCAGTCGATCGGGGGCGGCCTCGTCGTGGTCCGACCGCCCGAAGACCGGGCCGCCGCGCCGAGCGATGACGAGCAGTTCCCCTGCAAAGGCCATGGCTGCGGCTGCGCGTCGGCCGATGCCTGCCGGACGCATTGCTGTTGCGCCGGCCCCGCCCTCGCTCCTCAGCCGGTCGGCACCGACGCAGCCTATTCGGCGGTCGTGGACCGTCCGCCCCGCAACAGTCAGCCGGGCATTTCGTGGCAGTCGCCTTCGTGCGCCGGGCTGAGCATGCTGGTGTCGTCGGAATCGGCCCCGTGGTTGCTGCAATTCGACCGGTTCGTCTTTCGGCCGGAGAGGGCCGGGCGTTGCGTCCCCGGCGACATCGTCGTTCCCGAGGATCCACTGCTGCCGTTGGCCCCTCCACCTCCTCGAGCGTGCTGAGTTTTTCCACGTGCACGCGACTTTCCATGATCCTTCGCACAAAAAGGGGCATGCCATGTCCCAACGAGGCTTTACGCTTGTGGAGTTGCTGGTGGTAGTGTTCATCGTCGGGGTGCTGATGGCACTGCTGGTGGGGGCCGTGGGCGCAGCGCTTGGCGAAGCCGACTCATGCACCTGCATGAACCAGATGAGGCAAATCGCCATCGCCACGATCCAGTATGCGCGGGACAACGACGACGCCCTGCCGCGAAGCACGCACTCGGCAATGGCCTACCGCTCCAAGCCGTGGGGCTATGCGCTATGCCCGTATCTGGCCGGCGGCAACTACACCGGCCCCGGGCCGGCGTGGGATGCGATGTTCAATGGCATCTACCGTTGCCCCCAGGACGCCCGACGCAACAAGTGGAGTTACGGCAAGAACGTCTGGTTCGAGTTGACCGCCGGCGAGATCCTCGAAATCGACGGATCGAACGCCGGCATCACCTACCCCTCGCTGAGCAGCATCCGGCGACCCAGCGCGACCATCCTTTACGGCGAGTTGGGCAGCGGCTCGATGGCCGACCACATCATGGCCCACTTCTGGTATCTCGGAGGCAGTCCGGAGGTGGACTCGAAGCGGCACGGCACGGTCAGCAACTATGTCTTCGCGGACGGACACGGAGAGGCGCGAGAGTTCGCGTCCACTTTCGATCTCAAGGCACATATCGACCTCTGGTTCCCCAGGCGAGCACGCTAGGGAGCACCGGGGCGCCGACCATAACTCAGGAGAAAACGATGTTACGATATCCTTGCCTTACCAATCTGTTCCTGGCGGCGGCTGTCGCCGGGGCAGGGGGCTTCCTGGCGCCGGCCGCCGACGCCGCCTACGTGACGCCCAAGATCGGCGGCGCGCAGATGACCATGCTCGACGGCACGCCGATGATCCACGCCGACATCCTGTTCAGCAACAACAACATCGACGTCACCCTCGACACAAGTAGCGGCATCCCCATGCTCAGGCCCCTCGTGCCGCCCGACGAGTTCGACCCCGCCCTGCCTTGGAGCGTCCTGAACGGCAAGGCGTACAACTACCAGTACGCCTGGAACCCCGGCGGGTACTACGTCCTGCCGGCCGGCACCGCAATCTGGATCGAGAGGCTTCAGCAGGACGCGGCCTTGGAGGTCTACATGAGGCCACCGGCAAGCGACACGTACGCCCCGGTCTTCACAGCCGACGGAGGGAGGTTCAAGTGGAGCGGCAGCATGCAGCATAACGCCTATGCCGTCCTCAACCCGGCCACCGACCATTACTCCGCCGAGTACCGCGTCTACATCGGCAACAACGACACCGTTGGCAACCCTGTGGACGGCTACGGCAGCGACACCGTCATCCTGACGTGGACCGCAACACCGGTCCCGGAACCCGCCTCGCTGGCGATGCTGGCGGCGGGCGCAGTCGGGCTGGCCATCCGCCGCAGGTCGAGGGCATAGGGCCGTCCGATTTACGAGAATGTAAGCCTGGGGGCTGCTCCCGGATCGTAGCGCGGGAGTTCAGCCCCCGTGCGGTCCTCGCGCAGGGCACAAGGCCCCGCGCTACGGCGCGTAAGTGTGGTTACTGTAAGAGGTTGTGTTCATTGCCGCGCGAAGGCCCGTCTTGCGCTCCACGCATGTAAGAACATCCCCTCGGAAGCCCCGGATAAAAGCCGGGGTTCCCCCTATGGCATAATCAGGCGTTCTCCGGATACCGCCCCCGTGCAGGGTTACTGTAGGATAGGTCTTGTCTGGCGCATGGGACAGCGAAGTCGGGCGGAGCGCAAACGGGATGGGCACGCCAACGCTGGAATCCTTCAGCAGTACGTTCCTAGCCGCGCCCTTTTGTGACTCGCCGCCATTCAACAACCGACGCCCGGGACAAGGGGCACGATGTTACCCGAAGGGAACGGCATTAATAGGAGGCGGAACATGAGTACGCGCATGCGGACAAGGCTTGTGTCTTTGGCGCTGGCGATCATTGCCCTTTCGTGGGGGGCGGACCTCTGCCGGGCGCAAGTCGGGCCGGTTCCGACGATCGATTACACCAAGCCCTACTACACCAACAGTCCGATCCTCAGGAAGTTCGTCGATTCGCTGCCGGGCCTGGGGCCCACGAACGCCAACAACCTCGGGCAATATATCCCCATCGCCACGCCCGACACCATCACGTACGCCAACTGCGATTACTACGAGATCTGGGCGGTCGAGTATACCGAGCGGATGCACTCGGACCTGCCGGCGCCCGGCACGAAACTGCGCGGCTACGTGCAGATGAACAATGGAACGCATCCCGACACGCACCAGAACACCGTGGCGCCAGCGCCGGTACACTACCTGGGGCCGCTCATCATAGCGCAGCGCGATCGGCCGGTGCGGATCAAGTTCGTCAACAAACTCAGCACGGGCACCCCGGGCAAACTTTTCATCCCGGTCGACACCACCTACATGGGGGCCGGGACGGGTCCCCTGGCGCCGGGCAATAATGGACTTTATACGGAGAACCGGGCCGTCATCCACCTCCATGGCGGCAACACGCCCTGGATCAGCGACGGCACGCCACACCAGTGGATTACCCCCTCCGGAGAAACAACCAGTTACAAGCAGGGCGTGGGGGTTTACCCGGTCCCCGACATGTTGCCGCTGCCGGTTGAGGGCGACGGAACGCAGACCCTTTACTACACCAACGCCCAGAGCGCCAGGCTGATGTTCTACCACGACCATGCCTACGGCATCACCCGCCTCAACGTCTATGCCGGCCTGGCGGCGGGTTACCTGCTGCAGGACCCGGTGGAGCAGGGGCTGGTCACGGCCGGGGTCATCCCCGCGGACCAGATTCCGCTGATCATCCAGGACAAGACCTTCGTACCCGACGCGGCCAAACTGGCGACAACCGACCCTCTCTGGGACACGACCCTGTGGGGCGGGACGGGCGACCTCTGGTTCCCCCACGTTTACATGGTGAACCAGGATCCGACCGCCATAGATGGGGCAAATCCCCTGGGCCGGTGGGACTACGGCCCGTGGTTCTGGCCTGTATTTCCCGCGGCGGATCCGCTGCCGGCGCTCTCCGGCGTGCCGGAAGCCTTCATGGACACGCCGGTCGTCAACGGCACGGCTTACCCCTTTGTGGCGGTGGAGCCCAAGCCCTATCGGCTGCGGATTCTGAACGCCTGTAACGACCGGTATCTGAACCTCCAGTTGTATTATGTCGATCCGGCCAACCCGACCGAAGTCAAGATGGTTCCCGCGTTCCCAGACACAGGCTTGCCGGCGCTCTGGCCGACGGATGCAAGGGTCGGGGGGGTGCCGGACCCGACGCTGGCCGGGCCGGATATGATTGTGATCGGCAGTGAAGGCGGCCTGTTGCCGGCACCGGTGGTGATCCCCAGCACGCCCATCAACTATGAATACAACCGCAGGAACATCATTGTCCTGAGCGTCTCGACCCACGGCCTCTTCCTCGGGCCGGCGGAGCGGGCGGACGTCATCGTCGATTTCTCGGCCGTCCCTTCCGGCTCGAAACTCATCCTCTACAATGACGCGCCGGCGCCCGTTCCGGCGTTCGACCCGCGCATCGACTACTACACGGGCGACCCGGACCAGACCGACAGCGGCGGCGCACCCACGACCCTCGTGGGCCAGGGCCCCAATACCCGGACGATCATGCAATTCTGGGTGCAGGGGGCCGCGGGGACTCCTGTCAACATGGCTGCGCTGCGGGCACAGTTGCCGGTTGCCTTCGCCGCTTCCCAGCCCCCGGCTATCGTGCCGCAAAGGGCCTACGGGGCCGCCACGGATACGTTCGTAAACATTTTCGACAACTTCCTGACGTTCACCCCGATCGGCTCCACCACGCCGGTCACGTATCCGCTCCAGCCGAAGGCCATCCAGGAACTCTTTGACACGCACGGCCGCATGAACGCCACGCTGGGCGTCGAATTGCCGTTCACCACGGCCTTCATTCAGACGACGCTCCCCTTCGGCTACATCGACCCGCCCACCGAGATCTTCCCGAACGGCCAGACCCAACTCTGGAAGATCACGCACAACGGCGTCGATACCCACGCCATCCACTTTCACCTGTTCAACGTGCAGGTGGTCAACCGCGTGGGCTGGGACGGCGCGGTGAGGCCCCCCGACCCCGAGGAACTCGGCTGGAAGGAAACCGTCAAGATGAACCCGCTGGAGGACATCGTGGTGGCGATGACGGCGACGGTACCCACGGTCCCGTTCGCGCTGCCCGACAGCATCCGCTCCCCCGACGTGACGTCGCCGCCCACGTCCACGATGGGGTTCGCGAACATCGATCCCACCACCGGGACCCCGATTGTGCCGCCCCTCACGAATGCACTGATCAACTACGGCCACGAGTACGTCTGGCACTGCCACATCCTGGGCCACGAAGAGAATGACATGATGCGCCCCATTGTCCTCCAGGTTCCGACTGCGGCGCCCGATGCCCCGACCATAGGGGTGGCCACGGGAGACTACGGTCGGGCAACCGTGAATTTCACGCCGCCTGCGGCAGGCCAGGTGGTGGCGTTCTACACCGCCACCTCCAACCCCGGCAATTTCTCAGCCACTGGGACCCATAGCCCGATAACGGTGCCGGGCCTTGCGAACGGCACGGCCTATACTTTCACCGTCACGGCAACGAATTCGGTCGGGACGAGCCCGCCCTCCGCTCCGTCCAACGCCGTAACGCTCGCGCCAGGGCATCCCGGGGCGCCGACCTCCGTTACCGCCGTGCCGGGCAACGCTTCGGCCAACGTCAGTTTCCTGCCGCCGGCTTCCAACGGCGGCAGTGCGATTACCTCGTACACCGTGACCTCCCATCCCGGCAACCTCACGGGCGCCGGGGCCGCGAGCCCGGTCACGGTAGGATCGCTGGTCAACGGCACGCCCTATACCTTCTCTGTAACGGCGACGAACGCCGCCGGCACCGGGCCGGCGTCAGTCGTTTCTAACATTGTCACGCCCACGGCGCTGCCTGGGCCGCCGATCATCGGCATGGCTACGGCCGGCGTCGGACAGGCGACGATCACCTTTACGCCACCCTTGTCTTCCGGCGGCAGTGCCATCACGTCGTACACGGCGACCGCAAACCCCGGCGGCAGGACGGCCACAGGCGCCGGAAGCCCGCTGACGATCACGCTGCTGACGCCCGGTACGGCCTACACGATTACTGTAACGGCGACCAACGGGTCCGGAACGGGTCCGGCCTCCGCCGCTTCCAACAGCGTCACCATACCGACGTTGCTGACGACGGCGCCGACGCCCATCTCGCCGTTGGGCCTGCAGGCGGCGACGCCCAACCCGCCGGCGTTCGCTTGGACGGCCCTTAACACGGCGGCCACTTATGACATCAACGTTTGGAATGACAGGGTGTACAACAACGCCTCTCCCAACCCCACGTGGACACCGGCGGCACCCTTTGCCGTCAACGCCATCATCTGGTACCAGGTGCGCGGCGTGAACGCGCTGGGCGCCGGTCCGTGGTCGGCGTGGGCGTCGTTCACTGTCCCGCCGATCCAGATTAGTGCCGCGAAGCCGACCGGGCCGACCGGTACGCTGCCGACGACGCCCAACCCGCCTCAGTTCAGTTGGACTTCAGCCACCAACGCCACAAGTTACAACGTTCAACTCTGGGGTATCGGCACGTATAACACGGCGGGGCTTACGTGGACACCTGCCGCGCCTTTGACCGCCGGCCAGACGATCTGGTGGGCGGTGCAGGGCGTCAACGGCGGCAGCACCGGCGCGTGGTCCGCGTGGCAGTCGTTTACGGTCACGCCGATCTCTGTCGGGCCGATAACGCCGATAGGGCCGACAGGCAATCAGCCGACCACGCCGAACCCGCCGCAGTTCAGTTGGAATGCGGCCGCGAACGCGACCGGCTACAACATTGAATTGTGGAACATCGGCACGTACACCACTGCCGGGACCACCTGGACTCCCGTCGGAGCCTTGCCGGTCGGCCAGGTCATCTGGTGGTGCGTGACGGGCACGGCCGGCGGCAGTAGCGGCCCGACGACGCCCTGGCAGTCGTTTACGATCACACCCATCGTTGTTGGGGCCACGGTGCCGATAGGCCCGACCGGCGCGCAGCCTAACGCGCCGAACCCGCCGCAGTTCAGTTGGAATGCGGCCGCGAATGCGACCGGCTACACCGTCGAACTGTGGAACATCGGCATGTACACCAATGCCGGCACCACCTGGACGCCCGCCGGAGCCTTGCCGGTCGGTCAACTGATCTGGTGGCGCGTAACAGGCACCGCCGGCGGCAGCAACGGCTCGACGTCGGCCTGGCAGTCGTTTACGATTACGCCGCTCGTCATCGGCACGCCGACGCCGACGGCGCCGATAGGGACGCAAGGCGGCGGCGGGCCGAACCCGCCTCAATTCACGTGGACGGCGGCCGCCAATGCGACCGGCTACAACATCGAACTCTGGAACATCGGCACGTACCAGTCTGCCGGCACAACGTGGACCCCGGGGACGGCGCTGGCCCGTGGGACGCTCCTCTGGTGGCGCGTGACGGGCACCAACGGCGCCCAGGCCGGGTCGGTCTCCGCATGGGCCTCGTTCACGATACCCTAACGTAGGCGTAGAACATCGCAGATTCTGTGTTGGGTGCGGCGGGCCTTCTGGCCCGCCGCGCTCTTGCGCCGACGCGGCCACGGTGCGATGGGTCCGTGCGCCCGCCCCGCGTCGCCTGCTCGAATCCCCCAGACTGCCGCCGTGTCACGCATCGTGTGGCACCGGCCTTAGGGGGTGGCATGGTCACGCTGTTGCGTGACCATGTTTTCGCCCGTCGGCGACGGCTGATCGGCGCCGCCGCCCTGGAAAAACACACGTTGCCTGCGACACGGGCCGGTCTACAACGCGGAAGCAGCGGCCGCCGGCGCGGTGGCGGGCTGGGCGGCGGACTTGTCCTGTTCCACGGCGTCCTGCCAGGTCATCGCCTCCGGCCAGGCGATTTCCATGAGGCGAACGTGCTCTCCATCGCGTACGACGTACCGCAGGCGTTTCGCGTGGTTCCTGAAATCCTCCGGAATCCATAGGCCCTCATGCGAGAGCCCTGCAATGCCGTCGCAGACGATGAAGTGTTCGCGGTTACCCGGCGGCAGGTTCCCTGGCGGCCCGCGGAATCCCTTGTGGTAAACGTGCTGTCCATCTGCGGAAAAGCCCGGCGGATCCTCCAGAGACATGCTCGTTCCGCCGCCGGAGGGCCCGTCCCAGCACTTCACGTCTTCCGGGTCATACCTTCCGGGAACGCTCTTGCCGTCCACGCAGACCCACCACCTCATGTCCTTGCCGAGCGCGCAGGCGATGTGCCGGCTATCGGGTGAGAACACCGGCTGACTGGTGCCATCGTGGCCGGTCGCCAGGCTCTCAACCTTCTCTGCGAAACGGTACAGTTCACCTCCGAAATACGTTCCGCATGCGAGTTGCCGGCCGTCGGGAGAGAAGGTCAGGCGGGGTTCGCCGGCCAGTTGCGCGACCTCCTTCTCGTCCCGGATAACGAAATACTTCTTGCGGTCGGCGCTCCTGGCCCAGTAGGCGAGACTCTTGCCGTCGGGCGAGAAGATCGGATAAAACACCTCCGGGTAGGGTGTGCCTTCCTTCCCGTCACAAACTACCATCTGGTTTCCGTCCCGCCGCGCGGTAAAGGCCAGCCGCTTGCCATCGGGCGAGAAAGTCACGCAGCCAATTCCCTTGTAGGACTTCAGCGGCGTGCGGTCCGCCGAGTTCACAGCCCGACCTTCCTCGATCGTGGGAACGGCGCCTTCCTCTTCGCCTGCGAACACGATGAACGTCTTATCGTCTTTCTTTGCCTGATACGGAAGGCGCTTGCTGTCCCGGGAGTATGGGCCGACGTTCAGGATCGAGTCATGGGCAGGCCCCTCCTTGCCGGCGCAGACCAGGATTTCCTTGCCGTCCCGCCTCAGAATGTAGGCCACGCGCTCGCCGTTGGGGCTTACGAAGAGATGGACATCCCTGAACGGCTGCGGGACCTTCCCCAATTCCTTGACGCAGACCTCCCGGGCATCATCGATTGCCTTCAGGATTATCGGCACCCGCATCCGGATCTCCGGGTCGTCCGATTTTGCCGCAGCGCGAAGCGACCGCACGGCCGGCTGACCGATCTCGATGAGGCGCTTGTGGGCGGATTCCCGGGTATCCCAGGACTCGTTGCCAAGATCGGCGATCAGACGCTCGATCGCGGGGCGGTCTGTCGCGGTCGGCAGCGTGGCGGGCAATTGCCCCATCGACGCCGTCGCCGCCAGGATCATCAGAATCAGAATCAAAGCGGTTGATTTCATCATCTTGCCTCTCCGACGTAGGACCTGGAAATTAGACGCCGCACCCCCCGCCTTTGTTCCCGCACATTTGGACCCACTCGCCAGCCCCAGCACCTCATCGAGTTCCCGGTAGGTCAGGAGCCCGGTATCCGAAGTGAATTTGGAACCATGAAACTCCAGATTCAAACGGCGTTCAAAACCGATCCGCAGCGTTTCACCCATTGCGTCCCCCCCGCGATTGAAGCCGGAATCCTTGAATAGGGGCATTCTGTGCGGGTGAACCCGAGAGCGCAAGAGAAAACCGCAACTTCTATCTGGGAAATCCGGGCTCAGGTAGGGCGTGATCGTCACAGAGACGAGGGCTGCCGAAAAAAAGTGTGGCCGAGGAGGGGGGATCCCCGGCCACGTCGAACACATGCGGAACCGTCCGCATGGCATTCACTCTAACTATACAAAAGATAACCGAAAACGGCCCGGTGTCAAGTCGCCCGCGAAAAAATTCCGGCGGCTGAGCCCCGCTCAATACTACAGCGCAACTTCGCGCGGCGGGTCTCCGTACCCGCCGCGCGTACCCTGGTTTCGCGCCCGTAGACGAGTTTTTCGCGCGGCGGGTCCGGAGACCCGCCGCGCGAAGGCTTAAGTTGCGCTGTAGTATAATCATGGCTGTTGTTCTTGCCTCCGGCGGCTGGTATCATCTGGGAGGTGGCATTACGCTTATCGGACCGGTAGAGGAGCGGCTCCATGGCGGCAGGCGATATCGGACCCGTTGGCGACGCGGCTGCACATGCCGCGCGGCCCAGGGCGAGACGGACTATCTTCGGCAAGATCGGCCTCGTCTTTGCGATTGTGCCTTGGGTAATTGTTGGAACGTTGGCTGTCTGGCAGCCTGGTTGAGGTTCCCCTGTCCAAGCCCTTGGAGGGCTTGCGTTCATCGGTTTGCCGCCCCTGGCGCTCATCCTGAGCGTCGTCGGCCTTTTCCTGGACGGCCGCAAGGTCTACGCCATTATCGGCACGGTAATCGCGGGCCTTACGGTCCTTGCGTTGGGCGCGCTGCTCGCAATCGGCTTTTTTGTGCTGGGGGGGAAATTGGGCTGAGCCGCCTGAGTCGCTGGCAGTGCCGCGGGCCTGTTCCTGTTTTCCGGTTCCCTGTTCCCGCCGCTCCATCCCGCGGCAGTGCCGCGGGCTTGTTTCCGGTTCCCTGTTCCCGACTCCCGACTCCCCGGCCTGCCCGCCAGGCTTAAGGGCGGGTTCCCGCTTCCCCTCTTTGCGGCGTGAGGCCCTTGTCGCGCTCTCCGGCCGACTGCCAAAATGACAGTCCTCGGCCGCGAAACCCGAATCCAACCTCGTTGTGTGTGGCATGGCCACGGTATACCGCCGGTTGGGGAGCCTAACCACCCGAAATCAGGGACAGCGCCAACGCCGTCCGGACCCCCGACCCCGCCGGCCGGGCCGACTGGCGCTGTCCCTGATTCTTTTCGGGGTGCCGGAAGGGGTGTCGGGGAATCCTTACTATCCCGATGGGGTATATTAAAGTATACAATCGGAGGTGGTCAAAACCGCTCGGCGGGATGCAAAAGGCATCAAGTTCCGATCAAAACCGTGTGTGAAGTATCAAAAACCAGTAAAAAAGCCCCTTACCCATCTTGCCAAAAGACGAAAAAACGGCCTTGGCGCTAGCGCCAAGGGGGTTTTTGGCCTCGCGCGGCGCGAAAGGCGCCCGTTTTCGCCCTCCGGTGTATACTATAGTGAACGCGATACGTTTCGCTACTATAGGCTATAAACCCCGCGGCAAAGGGGACTGTCCCCTTTGCCCGGCCGGAAAAGGGGACAGCCCCCGTTTCCTCGCCCAGGCGAATCTTCGACTCGGTCGCCGCGCGCCGTCGGTCCAACGGCGCTGTGCGGCAGTTTCCTTGACCTGGCTGCGCACAGCCGCTATGGTGTTGCGTGTCCGGCGGCAGGGGCCGCGCGGTCTGCAGGTGCCTGAAGGAGAAACAGGGCCGGTGAGAGCCATCCACATCGTCAAGCCGAGGCAGGTGGCCTTTCTCGATGCGCCGAAGCCCGAACCGCTTCCCGGCGAGGTCATAGTCCAGTGCAAGTACGTGGCCCTGTGCGGGAGCAACATGGGGCAGTATACCGGCGAGGGCGTGTGGGGCGACATCAACTTCCCGAACCCGGCGGGCTGGGCGGGGCACGAGAATATCGGCACCATCGTCGAGTCGCGCTGCGACGGCTGGAAGCCCGGCACGCTCGTCCTGGCCCAGCCGGAGGGGTACTTCGGGTTCGCCGAGTTCATCCGGGCCAAGCCGCCCGGCATTGCCGCGCTGCCGCCCGATGCGCCCGATGTGGCGTCGCTGATCGTGGCGCAGCCGGTGTCCACGGTCCTGCGGTCGCTGTCACAAACCGACAACGTCGTCAACCAGCGCTGTGCGGTCATCGGCCAGGGCCCGATGGGGCTGATCTGGACCCACCTCCTTGGCCGCATGGGCGCGCGGCAGGTGATCGCTATCGACAAACTGGGGTGGCGCCTGAAGTGGGCCAGGCGTTTCGGCGCCAGCGACGTCATCGACGCCTCGAAGGAGGACGTCATCGAGCGTGTGAAGGAACTGACCGGCGGCGCGAAGGTCGACTTCTGCGCCGACGCCGCCGGCAAGGTCGATTCCATGGCGACGGCGGTCCACCTTGTGCGGCGCGGCGGGCGGGTGTTCGTGTTTGGCATGCCGGACTACAACGACCAGAAGTTCCCGTGGTACGATGCGTTTCGCGCCGAGGCGACGATCATCACGTCGGTCGGGCCGGAGTGCTCCGCGTTCTTCCAGACCGCGGTCGACATGGTGGTCGACGGGCGAATCGACCTAGGCGCGATGGTCACGCCGCGCATGCCCTGGGAGAAGGCCCCCGAGGCCTTCGAGATGTACGCCACGTGTGCCGAGGGGTCGCTGAAACTCACCCTCGTGCTGTGACCGAGAGACGGCGGTGCGGATGATCGAGTCCACCGTGTCCGATGGCGTGTGCCTCTTGCGCCTCAGCGCGCCGCCGGCCAACACCATCACCTTCCCGTTGCTGGAAGAACTCCGCGCGGCGATCCGCCGGGCCAACGCGCAGGACGAAATCCGCGGGATCATTCTGACGGGCCGGCCGGACCACTTCAGCGCGGGCGCCGACGTCGGACTGTTCCGCGACATCGTGCGGCCGGAGGAAGCGGTCCGGACGAGCCGCATCTTTCAGGAAGCGATGCAGGCCGTGGAGGATTCCGCCAAGCCAGTCGTGGCGGCCGTCGCGGGGCGCATCATGGGCAGCGCCCTTGAACTTGCGATGGCCTGCCATTACCGCGTCTGCACGAAGGCGACCCGGTTCAGCATGCCGGAGGTCACGCTGGGCATCAATCCCGGCGCGGGCGGCACGCAGCGGCTCCCAAGGTTGGTGGGTGCGGACGTGGCCCTGAAGATGCTGCTTACGGGCGAGGCCGTCGGCGCCGAGCACGGACGTGCGATCGGCCTTGTCGACGCCATCAGCGAGGGCGGCGACCTGCTCGAAACCGCACGGGCCGTCCTCCGCTCCGCTCCCGGGCCGCGCAAGACCAGCGCGTGCACCGACAAAGTGTGCGACGACGACGCCAACGAGGCCGTGTTTAACCGGGCGCGGCAGCGGTTGGCGGGCGTGCGGCCGGAGATCATCGCGCCGCGGATCATCCTCGAGGCGGTCGAGGCCGGCCTGAAAGAATCTTTTCAGGCGGGCCTGCGCAAAGAGCAGGAAGGTTTTGCCCGGTGTATGGGCACGTCGGCGACGCGCAACAAGATCTATCTCTTCTTTGCGACGCGCGAGGCGAGTAAGATACCGGCGTCGGCGGCGGCAGCGGCGGCCCCGGACATAAAGGCCGCGGCCGTGATCGGCATGGGCTCAATGGGCGCGGGCATCGCCCAGGCCCTCATCGCGGGCGGCATACGGGTTGCGGCGCTCGATCAGGACGCGGCGGCCCTTCAGAAAGGGGCGGACCGCATACGGAGCAGCCTCCGCGGTCGCGTCGAAAAGGGCGGCCTTGCGCCGGATGCGGCGGACGCGATGCTTGGCCTGCTCACCACGACGACCGACTGGCGCGACATCGCCGGCGCACCGCTTGTCATTGAGGCGGTGTTCGAGGATGCTGCGGTCAAGCGCGGCGTCCTGGCGAAGATCGAGGCGGCGTGCGGCGACGCGGCGATCATCGCGTCGAACACGTCGACGATCTCGCTGGACGTGCTGGCGGAAGGCATGCGGCGGCCGGAGCGGCTGGTCGGCATGCACTTTTTCAACCCCGCGCACCACATGCCGCTCGTGGAGGTCATCCGGCGAGACGCGACGGCGGCCGGCGTTGTGGCGGCGGCGATGCGGTTCGTCAAGGCACTCCGCAAGACGCCGGTGCTGGTCAGGAACCGCGAGGGGTTCCTCGTGAACCGCCTCTTCATTCCATACTTGAAGGAGGCGTTCTGGCTGCTGGAGGAGGGGACGGACGCACCGGCTATCGACGGCGCGATGCTAGAATTCGGCTTCCCGATGGGGCCGCTCGCGCTGATCGACATGGCCGGCCTGGACATCCTCGCGCTTACGGACCGCGTGCTGAGGGCCGCCTTCCCCTCGCACGGGCCACTCTCGGAAGTAGTCGAGCGCCTCGTGGAGCGCGGCCGCCTGGGCCAGAAAAGCGGTGCGGGCGTTTACCGGTACGAGAAGGGCGATCGCACGCCCCTGGCGAGCGACGAGACCGCACGGATCGTGGCCGAGGTGCGGCAGGCCGCCGGCCGCACGGCGCGACCTGCGGGCAAAGAGGAGATCGCGCGGCGGCTCGTTCTGCGGATGGTGCGCGAGGCGTTTTACGTGATGGAAGAGGGCTTGGCCGCGCGCGAGTCGGACGTGGACGTCGCGATGGTCCTCGGGACGGGGTTTCCCGATTTTCGCGGCGGCGTGATAAAATACGCCCGCGACCTGGGGCTGGGCGCCGTCCGGGCGGACCTTGACAAACTGGCATCGGAACACGGGGCGCGGTTCTCGCCGTGCCCGCTTCTGCGAAACGAAGGAGTTTGATAATGCCGTCGCCTACGGAGCGAAAAGACTTTGCCGCCACCGCCAAGATGAAAGAGGTGATGGGGAAGTACTTCATGGAACTGACGCAGGGGCGCGAGCAAGGCAGGAAAACGGCCTGGTGCACGAGCGTCGGCCCGGCCGAACTCCTCCGCGCGATGGGGTTCAACGTGTACTTCCCGGAGAACCACGGCGCGATGCTCGGCGCCACGCGGATGGCCACGGACCTCATTCCGGTGGCCAACGCGCGGGGGTTCTCGCCGGACATCTGCTCGTACCTGACGAGCGACATCGGCTCTTACCTGAAGGGCGAGAGCCCCCTTCAGAAGATGAAGTTGCCGGGGCCGCCCAAGGCCGACGTCCTGGTTTATAACACCAACCAGTGCCGAGACGTCAAAGACTGGTTCCAGTTCTACGCCCGCGAGTGGAACGTTCCGTGCCTCGGCATCCACACGCCGCGCGCGATGGGCGACCTGGAAGATTCCATTGTCGAAGACGTGGCGCGGCAGACCGAGGCGCTCGTGAGGCCCCTGGAGCAGGTCGCCGGGGCGAAACTGGACCCCGTCCGGCTGAAGGAGACCGTCGACCTTTCACGCCGGTGCACGGTGCTCTGGAAGGCGGTGCTCGACACGGCGGCCAACGTGCCGGCGCCGATCACCTTCTTCGACGATACGATCCAGATGGGGCCGGCCGTCGTTCTTCGCGGCCACCCGGACGCCATCGCCTACTACGAGGCGCTGCTGGCGGAACTCCAGGCCCGCGTGGCCGGCAAGATGGCGGCTGTCGAGGGCGAGCGGTTCAGGGTTTACTGGGAAGGCATGCCCATCTGGGGCAAGTTGAAGGACCTCGCCACGCAGTTCATGCAACTCGGGACCTGCGTCGTGGCCTCGACCTACTGCAATAGTTGGGTCTTTGAGGCCCTGGACCCGTCGGACCCCTTCCGTAGCATGGCGCGGGCCTATTGCAGCCTGTTTATTTGCCGTAGCGAAGATTATAAGGAGAAGTACCTGGAGCGCATGATCGCCAAGTTCAAGGTCGACGGCGTTCTGTATCACGACGCGAAGACGTGCCCGAACAACTCGAACAACCGATACCAGATGCCGCAGCGCCTCCGGCAGAAGACGGGCAAGCCGTTCCTGGTCATTAACGGAGACCTGAACGACCTCAGGCTGTACTCCGAGGAGCAGACGCGGACCGGCATCGAGGCGTTTGCGGAGCAGTTGGCGCAAGGCTGAGCGGAGCGGCACAATGGCGTATTTCTGCGGGATCGATATCGGGGCCTCGGCCGCCAAACTCGTCATCATCGACGACGGCGGGCGGACGGTGGCCCAGGCGCTGCGGCGCTCGGGCGTGGACTACGCCGACGCCGCCGAGCGGTGCCTGGCGGACGCGCTGTCGGCCGCGGGCCTAGCGCGGCACGAGATCGCAGGCTCAGTCTCGACCGGCTACGGCCGCGACAACGTCCCGTGGGCTGGCGCCACCAGGACCGAGATCGCCTGCCATGGCAAAGGCGCGTGGTTCCACTTCCGCAAGGCGATGACCGTCATCGACATCGGGGCGCAGGACTCCAAGGTCATCCACCTCGACGCGGGGGGTTATCGCACGGGCTTCAAGATGAACCGCAAGTGCGCGGCCGGGACGGGGGCGTTCCTCGAAGAGATCGCCCTGCGGATGGACCTGCCCGTCTCGGCCCTCAACGGCCTGGCCGAGCGCTCGACGAAGGAGATTACGCTCGGGAGTTTCTGCACGGTGTTCACCGCGACCGAGATCCTGGCCAGGATACGGGCTGGCGAGAAGGTCGAGGACATCGTCAAGGGCGCGTTTCGCTCGGTCGTCAAGCGGATCCAGGAGATGGACACGGTGGACGGCTCGCTCGTGATGACGGGCGGCGTCGTGGCGCACAACCCGCTGCTGGTCGCGCTGGTGGAAGAGACGCTCGGCTGTAAGGCCCTCGTGCCCCCGCAGCCGCAGCACGTCGGTGCGCTGGGGGCGGCGCTGGCGGCCATGGAAGAAGCCCAGGGAGGAAAACAGCCATGCTGATCATGGACCCGCCGGTGGCGGTCACGCCGAACCTCGTGATGCTCGGGACGAACGAGTATCCGCTGTTCCTCTACAAGGGCGAGCGCGAAGGCACGATCTTCGAGGGCGGCGTCGGGGCCATGGGGCCGCTGGCGCTGGAGCAGATGCTGGGCCTGGGCATCGGCCGCGATTTCGTCAAGCGGGTCGTTATCACGCACGCGCATCCGGACCACGTGATGGCCGTGCCGATGTTCCGCCAGGTGTTTCCGGCGGTCGAGGTGCTGGCCTCGGAGGCGTCGGCGCGGACGCTCTCGGCGGCGAAGGCGATCGCGTTCTTCCGTCAGGTCGACGAAACGCTGACCGGGTCGCTTGAGAAGGCAGGGCGGATCACCGAGGAGCACCGCCCGCGGGTTCCGGTCGGAGACCAGATTGTCGTGGATCGGACGCTCAAAGAAGGGGACATGGTCGCGGTGGATGCGTCCGTGGCGCTGCGCGTTCTGGAAACGCCGGGCCACAGCGAGTGCAGCCTGAGTTTTTACGAGCCTGCCGCGGGCCTGCTCATCATCTCCGACGCCACCGGGTACTACATGCCCCAGGACCATGCGTGGTGGCCGAATTACTTCAGCGGCTACGAGGCGTACGTCGCGTCGATCCGTCGCCTGGCGGACCTGAAGGCCGATGTCGTCTGCCTGAGCCACAACGGCGCCATTACGGGCGCCGAGGCCGTCCGGGCTTACTTCCAGGGTGCGCTGGCCGCCACGCAGCAGTACCACGACCGCATCGTCGGCGAGGCGCGGGCCGGCAAGGCGCCGCGCGAGATCGCCGGGCAACTCGGCTCGGAGGTCTACGCGAAGACGCAACTCTTGCCGCTGGAGTTCTTCCAGAAGAATTGCGGCCTCCTTGTCAAGCAGTCGCTCCGCCACGCCGGCCTGGAGCCAAATAAATAAGGGACCCCGTAATATGACAGCGCTAGATCGCAATTTGCGCGGCGGGTCTCCTGACCCGCCGCGCACAATACGCAAGGTGCGCTGTCGTTTTAGCCAAGGCGCGTGCGCGTCGCCGTATTTATTGAGTCCGGTATTACTAAAGTCGCGGCAATGGCTTGCCGATAAGAGTCGTATGAGACCCAAAGGAAGCGCCGAGGAGCTTGAGGCCAGACGCCAATCGGCCATCCGCTTGCTGAAGCAGGGGCTTCGCAAGGCGA
>JAPLMO010000165.1 GCA_026386995.1 Planctomycetota bacterium
TAGGCAGGTGTTGCCGATGCGGTCCGTCATCGGGCCCGACAACATCATGCTGGCGGAACTGGCGTGCCTGGGGGCCTTCGCATGCATTCCCGAGGAACTGTTCTTTCGGCGAACCTTCAGGTTGGGCGGGTACCAAGCCGCCACAACCGAAAGGCTGTTCAACAGGGCCCATCCGCTGTGGCGGGCGCCCGCCATGTTCTGGCGGTTTGCGAGAGAGTTCCTGGCGATGGTCTCGCGCCGCTCGCCGTCGTTCATCGACAGGGTACTCCTGGGGACGGCCACATCGCTGCGGCTTGCGAAGATGGCGTGCGGTTTCTTCGGCACGCTGACCTTCTCCACTTTTTTTCCGCGCACCTACGCCCGGTGGTCGAAATGGCCGACCCCCCAACCGGCGACCTGCCATAAGAAGGAAGGAACACCCGGATGTCCTTAGCGGCGTTGAAACTGGCGAGGCGCGTGGCCCCGCATATTCCGCAGCCCGTCAAGAAGGCGATCAAGTTCCTCATGGGCCGCTATCGCCTGGTGGAAGGACCCCTGACGTACAGGGAAAACGGGCTGTACACCCGGCACAACTGCGACTTCACCCGGGACCCGCACTTCGTCGAGGCCTACGGGGCGGCCAAGGACACCGGCGCCTGGCGGGGCGATGACATCCGCTGGCGAGTACACGTCCTCTGCTGGGCTGCCAACCGGGCCAGGAACCTGGATGGAGGGCGGCTACGAGGAATGCTACGAGCGCGTCTGCCGCACGTTCGCCGCCTATCCGAACGTTCGAATCATCCGCGGCGCCGTGCCCGAGACGCTCGGCCAGGTGGCGGCCAAGAAAGTGGCTTACCTTTCCATCGACATGAATTGCCTTGTTCCCGAGATCGCCGCCGCCGAGTTTTTCTGGGACAAGATGGTCACCGGCGCCGCGATGATCCTCGATGATTACGGCCACCGCGGATACGAACTCCAGAAGCAGGCGTTCGATGCGTTCGCCGCCAAGCGTGGCGTCGAGATTCTCCAGTTGCCGACGTGCCAAGGCCTGATCCTGAAGCCCTGATGCGCCAGGGGCGCGGCAAAATCCCATGACGGTGATCCAGAAGAACCTGCTCGCGAACACCCTCAGTTACGCGTATGCGCCGTTTATCGCCTTCGCGTGTTTTCCCCTTTACGTCAAGGCCATGGGGATGGAGGCCTGCGGGCTCGTCGGGTTCTTCACCATCCTGTATTCCCTCTTCGCGCCGCTGGGCGCCGGCCTGAGCACGAGCCTGAACCGCGAATTGGCCCGCCTGTCGGTGGCACCCGACGCCGCACGCGACATGCGGGACCTGCTGCGAACGCTCGAAGTGGTTTATTGGCTTCTGGGCCTCGTGATCGGCGCGGCCATCGTCCTGGCCTCGCCCCTGATCGCCCGCGATTGGGTCCAGCCCGAGCGGTTGACGGTCGAGGCCGTATCCCGAGCGGTCCTGCTGATGGGCATCACGCTGATTTTCCAGTGGCCGTACTCGCTCTATGCGGCGGGGCTGAACGGCCTCCAGCGGCAGGTCCGGCTGTCGGTCATCAACATCCTGATGCTGACGCTCCGTTTCGTCGGCGTGCTGCCGGTCCTGTGGCTGACGGAGCCCTCGGTCGAGTCTTTCTTCATCTGGCAGGCGGCGTCGGGCGCCGTTCACACGATCCTCCTGGCGGCAACCCTGTGGCGTTGCCTGCCGGCGGCGGTTCACCCGTCCGCCTTCCGCCGCCAGTGGCTCCGGACGGTTCGCGGATTCGCCGCCGGCGTCACGGGCATCTCCCTGGCCGCCCTCGTGCTGACGCAACTCGACAAGGTGATCCTGAGCCGCATGCTCACGCTGGAGGCGTTCGGGTACTACACCGTGGCCACGATGGTCGCCACGGGCCTGTACGTCATCATCGGCCCCATCTCCACCGCCCTGTCTCCGCGATTCGCGCAATTGGTGGGCCTCCAGGACAAGGAAGGCC
>JAPLMO010000318.1 GCA_026386995.1 Planctomycetota bacterium
GCAGAAGGTGGCGGCGACCGCAATCACGAGGCTGAAAGCGGCGGCCGTCTGGTTCGAGCCCCGGCCCACCTTTGATGGGACGGTAGAGGGCCTCCTGGCGAGCATGGACAGGGCGGGCATCCGGCGGGCGGTTGTCGCCTCTATTGCCACGCGGCAGGAGCAGACGACCAAGATCACCGATTGGTGCGTTTCGGCGGCGTCGGAGCGGATCGTGCCGTTTGCGTCCATCCACCCGGATTTTCCGCAGGTGGAGGCCGAGGTAGAGCGGATCGCCGCGGCGGGCCTCAGGGGCCTGAAGTTCCACCCGCACTATGCCGAGTGCCCGCTGGACGATCCGCGGGTCGTCCGGATCGCGCGGGCGGCGGCGGCGGCGGGCCTGGCGATGCTCTTTCATACCGGCCACGACTTTGCTTTTCAGAAGAGCGATGCGGCCAGCCCGCTGCGCGTGAGGCGACTGCACGAAGCGGCGCCGAACCTTCGGATGGCGGCGGCCCACATGGGCGGCTGGGAGCGGTGGCCCGAAGCCCTGGAACAGTTGATCGGGTTGCCGATCTACCTGGAAACGAGTTTCACGATCGGCCGCTGTCCGACGGAGGTCCTGGAGCGGATTCTCGGGGAACATCCGCCACAGTACCTCCTCTTTGGGACCGATGCCCCCTGGACGGACCAGCGCGAGGAACTCCGGAAGTTCCTCGCATTGCCGCTCGGCGAAGAGTTGAAACGCCGCATCCTGTGGGATAACGCCCTTCGGTTCACGGGGCTGGACGCGCGAGGCACATGAAGACGGGGTACGACTCGCGCCAGACGCGCCATGCCGACAACCTGCCTTTTCTCCGGCGGTTATTCAAGGGAGAATTGGTATGGTATCCCCTGAATTAGTCGTTCGCAAAGACGCTACTTCTCCTTTGAATAACCTTTCTTGCGTTTCTCAATGGCGGGAAGAATCCACAGGAAGATCAAGCACCAGAACAATACCCCGAAGGCAATATTCAAAACAAGTATCACCGGGAATTCAAGAGATTGTCGGAAATAGTCTTTAAGAAGGAAGTGCCATGCAAGCATGGCTGGCACCAGACCCGAGACTAACACCAAAAGGTCGATGAGCGTGCAACCGGCTTTCTGATTGCCCTCCTGATTATTGCTTTTCATGGTTCATCACTCGTGGTGTCGAACGGTCAGCGTATCCGGACGTTGACCCGCCGTCAACGGTCCGAATTGAATTCGGGGGACAATACCAATTTTTAAAGGTATGGGACACAAACCGCTTTGTCGCGGCCCCCAGGCCTGTTTCATGCGCGGTGGGTCAGGAGACCCGCCGCGCAAAGTGGCGTTGTTGTGCTACTTGCCCTTCTCGTCCGGTTTGGCCTCTTGTTTCTTCGGCTCTTCTTTCTTCACTTCGAAGACCGCCGGGGCGCCGAGGATCGTTTCAAGCGGCTTCCCGGCCAGGATGGCGATCCGCTTGCCGCCTTCGGTCATGGCGTATCGCGCGGGCTTCTGGTCCACGAGCGCCGCGATTTCGGCGGGCACGTCTTTGCCGGAGATAAGGACCGTGGCGGAGGTCTTGTCGGTCACGATCTTCAGGGTCAGGGCCGGCTTGTCGAGGCCGAACTTGGCCGCATCCTTGGTGTCATAGGCGGCCCATCGGGCGGCGACCAGGTTTGACGCAGTTTGGGCCAGTTCCTTCGCCGGATCGGCCGGGGTCTCTTCGCCCGGGGTGCCTTTGGCGTCGGCGCGGAACCATTTGCCGTCGATCAGGACGAGGCGCACCTTGGCCTTCTCGGTCGAGAGGTCGATGTCCTTGACGTCGGCCGCGGGGACCTCGGTCAGCGTCTTCTCCAGCGGTTCGCCCGCCAGGGCCGTGAAGACCGCGGCCGAGACCTCGAACACAAGGTCGCTGCCCTCGACCTGGCCGACCGCCTTCGACTTCTCATCATGCGCCAGGCGCAGGACCTTCTCGGCGGGCTTCTCGCCCGGCTTTTCGGGCGCCAGCGTCACCGTGCACACCAGTTCCGGCTTGTCGAGATGGTAGGGCGCCACTTCCTTCGCGGCGGCCAGGTACTTCTCGCACCGCAGGTCCTGGAGTTGGCCGAGCAGATCGGGGACGAAGGCGGCAGCCGGCTCGGCCTCGATCGGCGCCGTCATCCGCCACTTATCGTCCTTCTTCTCGAGGACCACCTTGCGGTCGGCCGTCTGGATGGCGACGGCGGTCACCTTCCTGGGGTCCAGCGCGAGGACCTGCTTGTCGAGGTAGTCGAGCGAGCCCTTGGCGAGGTACGCCAGGCCCTTCTCGTTGATGCGGCCGATCCAGTCCTCGCGGACGTTCTTGACGAGCGAGGTCGTTCCGGCCGTGCCGCCGATGTCGAAGCCCTGCTCGGCCGCCTCGCCTTCGACCTGAACGCGCACCGAGCCTTGCGGCGCGAAGCCCTTGGCCACGTCGGCGCGCTCGCCCTCGGCGAAGTAGAGGACCTTCAGGTCCGCCAGTTCCTTCAGCAGCCCCTCGACGGTCGCGGCGTCGGCCTTGGCCTCGGGCCGCCCGGAGGCAAGGAGTTTCCACTTGCCGTCGCTCCTGGCCAACTCGTACGAGACCTCCGCGGCCGCCCCCGCCAGTTTGGCGGGCAACTTGACCGTCACCTTCGTGGCCGTTGCGGCGTCCATCGCCAGGACGTGCTTGTCCCTCAGGTCCGTGGCGCTCTTGTCCAGGTCCTTGAAGGTCGGCGCCTCGACCGTGACGACGTGCTTGCCGTCGTCGGTGAGGAGGTAGACGGTTTCGTTTTTCAGGTCGGCCCAGGCGCCGAAGCGTAGCGAGGCCGTCTTGACGGGCTCGGCCTTCGCCGGTTTTTCTTCGGGCTTCTTATCGGCCGCCGGTTTTTCGGGCGGGGGCTGTTTCCATAGAGTCAGGGTCAGGCGCGGCTTATCGAGGCCGAATCGCACGAGGTCCTTCGGGTCGTCCGCGGTGAACTCCTTAGCGTTTGGCCCGAGCGCCGCCCGCACGAGCGCCGACGCCGCGTCCGGGTCCACGCGGGCCGCCATCGGCTGGGACATCACCCAGCGGCCCTTGTCCTTGTCGGACCGGTCGAGGCGCACGGCGCCTTTTTCGCCCGCCAGGTCGATGCGGACGACGTCGTCGCGTCCGACCGCCAGGAGTTCGCGGCTGCGGAATGCGTTGACCTTCTCCCGCGCGCGGTCCAGGAGTTCGGCCCGCTCGAGGACGTTGACCTTCGGGGCGTCGTCGACGCGGACGTAAAGGCCCTCGCCCAGGGCGACGCGGCGGCCGACCGCCACGGTGATCTTCCGGGCCTCCTCGTTGCCCTTAGCCGAGGTCTCGAGCACCAGGCGGCAGGCCGGCGGCTCCAGGCCGAGGCTCTTCAGGTCGGGCTGGCCCTTCTTGCCGGGCTCAAGCGACTGGCGGTAGCGGCCCTCGACGGCCGCACGCAGGAGTTGCCCGACCGCATAGTCGTCGGCGGCCCAGTCCACCGGCTCGGTCAGGCGCCAGGCGCCGTCGGCCTTCTTGAAGGCGATTTTGGCCTTGAACTTGCCGTCGCCGGCGGGCTCTTCGAGCGTCGCCGAGACAAGGTCGTCCATTTTGACGTCCTTCAGGAGCGACAGGGTCTCGGCGGGCTTCTCCGGCGGTTTCGCCGGGCCCGTCAACTGGCCCCGGAACATGTAGATGCATACGGCCAGTGCCAGGACGATAACGGCCAGGATCAGCGTTGTGGTGTACCGCATCAATTACCTCCTGCGAACGGCATAAACGATCACCCCGGCAACCAGCACCGCCACCGGGATGCCAATCATCATGGCGAGTTGAATGGGTAGCGTCCAGGCGCCCGGGTCCTCGATTCGCCGCGCCTCCAGGGTCTCCGGGCTGACGGTGATCAGGTGCTCCGTTCCGGCGAGCCAGAGGAGGCTGTTGACGAGGAGTTCGGCGTTCGCGGGAAACCGGTCGCCGCCAAAGAAATCGCGCATGAAGGCGACGCGGTCCTGGACCCACCAACTGTCGCCGAAGAGAACGGCCTTCTGCTCGCCGTCCTTCAGTTTCCGCGTGCACGCGACGGCCAGCGGCACGGGATTGCCTTTCGTGGGAATGATGTCCTCGGCCTCGTTGCGATTGGATTCGCCGCGCATCGCCTCCATGACGTTCGTGTCGGCCCAGTAATCCTGCTCGGCCGGCAGGAGCAGCAGGGGCGTCGCGGTCACCCCCTCCGGAAGGGCCTTGCCGATCATCAGCGGGCTTGGGCCCCGCATGATGCCCGGCAGGCCGTTCAGTGCCCGCGTGATCGGGTGATCCTGGTACTTCGAGAATTCGATTTGCGGAACGGCCTTTTCGGTGCCCTGCTGATCGACCACCTGGCGGTGGACCGACACGGCATTGAATTTCGGCGTCACGCCGAAGAGTTCAAAGAGTTCGCCGTAGGGGACGCCAGGGCTCATCATCATTGCCGGCTCGCCCAGGAGGATGGCCGTGGCGCCGGCTTTGGCGGCGTCGATGGCGGCCCGGTAAAGTTCCGGCGTCGGCGGCGGCGTGGGCATCTGAGCGCTCGGCGGGGCAGGCGGCACGAAGACCAGGATCGCCTTCGTCATGTGCTTGGGCTTGGGCATCTCGGGCGACCGCAGGACGTCCCAATCTTCGACGATGAAGTTGACCTTGCGGAGGCGTTCGGCCATGCCGGCGTACGGCCCGCTGCCGCCGCCCATGCCCATCATCGGGTTGCCGCTGAACGACATCGTCGCCGGGGCGCCGGCCGTGACGAACAGCACCGCCGGCCGCTCGGGCTCGACAAGGCCCAACAGGGTGCTCGAGATGGCCGCCTCGCCGGCGAACAGGCGCTCGGGCGCGTCGGGGCGCCGCTCGTCGGCCTCGGGGTTGCGGACCCAGACGTCTTCGTACGCGACGACCTTTACCTTTTCGGGCGTCTCGATGAGGAGGACCCCCGGAGAGATCTCGCGGCGGATGGTATCGAGTTCCAGTTCCTTGATGTCCGCGGCCTTTTTCAGGAAAGCGTCGATGCGCTTGTGCATCTGTTCGTAGGCGCCCTTGCCGCTCGTCAGGAGGGCCTTGGCCTCTTCCGGCGCCGAATCGCCCCGGCGCGACATGACTTTGTCGAAGTAACCGGGGACGGCGGAGAACCCGCCGTCGACGACCTGCAGGTACTCCTTGATCTGGTTCAGGGCCGAGGAGTACCCCGGCAGCGGGCTGTCGACGGCGGCCTGGACCCTGGCGGCCGCGATCGCGCCTTCCATGAGGCTGGCCTGCCACTGCTGGGCGATGGTCCGGAGGCCGGCGACGGCGTCGGGCGGGCCGCCTTTCCAGGCGTTGGCCGCCGCATCCAGCCGGGCGGACTCCGTCTTGAGGAACTCCGACACGTCCTTGTTCAGCGCGTCGAACTCGTCTACGAGCGCCTTGGGTTTCTCGAGTTCCTTGGCGTAGCGCTGGCGCAGGCGGCCGAGGAGTTTCTCGGTGCCGCCCGCGTCGGCGGGGTTGACCGCCTCGATGGTAATGCGAGACGGGTTGGCTGCGCCGTACTCCGTCAGCAGGTCCCGCACCCGCTGGGCCTGCTCTTCGGACCCCGGCAATTCGGGGGCGCTCACGTAGAGATTGGTTATGGTGATGTCCTGCTTTAAGTCCCCGAGCAGCGCCTTGGTGCGGGGGCTCAGGCTGAAGCGGCCCGTGGCGGTCCAGTCGCTGCGCCACTTGCCGCCGAGGAGCGTCTCCGACAGCCACACGATCCCCACCGCCAGCACCGTGGCCAGCAGGACGGCCACCACCACGTTCGAGCCGAAGACCAACCACCGGCGTCTCTGGCCCATACCGGGCTCGGGCGTGCCGCGGGTCGCTTCTGCGGCCTGATCGGCATTCTTGTGTTTTTCTAGCGCCATCTGCGGCTCTCCAGGACCTTGACGGTCAGGAACAAGGCGTACACGGTGATTGCCAGGAAGTAGACGATGTGGGCCACGGCCACGACGCCGCGGTTGAAGTCCTCGTAATGGGCCAGCGTTCCGGCCTCGCGCACGATCGAGCGCCAGGGCGAGGGCAGATGGCCGGCCGTAAAGCCCACCAGGTGCAGCAGGAGCAGCGGAAAGAACGCCACGACGAACGCGATGACCTGCGTCCGCGTCAGCGACGAGGCCAGAACGCCGATGGCCACGTACATCGCCCCCAGCAGGACGAGGCCCATGTACCCGGCCAGGATCGGGCCGTAGTCGGGGCGGCTGTAGACGGCCAGCACGAGGACGTACAGAAGCGTCGGGGCGAGGATCGCCAGGTAAAAGAGCCAGCAGCCGAGGAACTTGGCGACGACGACCTGTGCGTCGGTGACAGGCGCGGTCAGGAGCGACTCGATCGTGCCGCTGCCCCGTTCTTCGGCCAGGCTGCGCATCGTCAGCGCGGGCACCACCAGCAAAAGGATGAACGAGACGATATAGAAGATGTTCTGCAACTGGGCCGGTTTGCCGGCGTCGAACGACATGGCAAAGAAGATACCCGATATGACCAGGAACAGCGCCATGGCCACGTACGCGATGGGCGACACGAAGTTGGCGCTCAGTTCCCGCCGGGTCAGCAAGAGCACTTTGTTCATCAGAGGCACCCCTTATCACCTAAAGCCTTGCGCGGCGGCTACCCGTAGCCGCCGCATCGACTGCCGCCAGTAGTCCGTCAACTTTAATTATGTGGGTGCCACGGCTGCGCAGTTTGCAGCCGTGTTTCCCTGCCGACGACCACGGCTGCACAAGGCGCAGCCGTGGCACCCACAGATTAAGAACTGACAGGCTACTAGACTTCGTGAGCATGCGACCTTTCCTCGCGGCGGGTACGGAGACCCGCCGCGCAAATCTGCTGTTAGCGTTGTAGTATTACGCCGCGGCCGGCCCCGAGGCCGCAGCGGCGGCCTCTCCGGCCGTTACCTGAACGTAGAGTTCCTCGATGGTCGGCGCGGTGGCGTGCATTTCCCGCAGTTGCCAGCCGTGTTGCGTGACGACGGCGTAAACGGCCTCGCGCGGGTCGGCGCCGGGGGCCGGTGTGATGCGCAGGCGCGTCCAGCCGCCGCCGGCATCCTCACGCCGGACCTCGGCGACGCCGCCCGCCTGGCTGACGGCGCGGACCATTTCGGCCGGCCCGTCGGGGACGAGCGCAGCGCGAACTTCCAGGACGATCCGCTGGCCCTCCGTCAGGCCCTTCTTGAGGTCGTCCAGGCTTCCGGCGGCCATGATCCGGCCGTCCGCGATGATCACCAGGTGCGAGCAGGTCTTCTCCACCTCCGGCAGGATGTGGCTGGAGAGGAGCACCGTGTGCATCTCGCCGAGGCTCCGGATAAGCCGGCGGGTCTCCTGGATTTGCGTCGGGTCCAGGCCGATCGTCGGCTCATCGAGGATCAGCACCTGCGGGTCGGCCACGAGCGATTCCGCCAGGCCCACCCGCTGGCGGTAGCCTTTCGAGAGCGCTCCGATGAGTTTCCGACGCACGTCCTTGAGCCAGCACCGGTCGACGACCTTGTCGACGGCCGCACGCCGGTTCTTCGCGGGAACGTCCTTCAGGCCCGCCCGGAACCGCAGATATTCCTCGACGCGCATCTCGTGGTACAGCGGGACGTTCTCGGGCATGTAGCCGATCTTCCGGCGGACCGCCAGCCCTTCCATCAGGACGTCGTGACCGGCCACAACCGCCTCGCCGCTCGTGGCCGGGAGGTACCCGGTCAGGATGCGCAAGGTCGTCGACTTGCCGGCGCCGTTGGGGCCAAGGAATCCCACGATCTGCCCTTTCTGGACCGTGAACGTCGCGCGGTCGAGTGCCAGGGTGCGGCCGTACCATTTCGTCAGATTCCTGACCTCAATAATTCCGCCCACGTGAGATCCTCCGGAGAGCCGAGGCTTGCACGCCTTCCGCCGGGGCGACAGCCAACGCCGGCGGCGGCAGACAAACTTAGAGCCCGGTATTCTAAGGCATGGTGCGGGGGGGCTGTCAAGAGTTTGTCCCGCAATTTGTCCCGTAGTTGTGTCCCGCCAACGCGCTTTATTTAGTACGACAGCGCCACTTGGGCAAGTTTCGCGCGGCGGGTCTCCTGACCCGCCGCGCGTAGCGGCATTCTCGCCAGCGCCAACGGTGATTCTTGCGCGGTGGGTCCGGAGACCCATCGCACAAATCCCGAAGTGGCGTTGTAGTGATAAGACCGGGGGCTTACAACAGCGCCTCCAGTTCGCGCAGGCGCGCGATCGTCGGGCAATCGGCGTGCGGGTCTTCGCCGTCGCGGTCGATGAGGACGGCGCGCATGCCGATTTCGCGGGCGCCGACGATATCGGCCCAGTAATCGTCGCCGACGTGAACGGCTTCGTGGGGCGAGCAGCCCATCGCCGCCAGGCCCTTCAGGAATATCTCGCGATGCGGCTTGGCCGAGCCGACGGCCTCGCTGGCGATGATCGCCTCGAAGTACATGGCCAGCCCGTGCCGCTCAAGGTACTCAGCCAGGTCGGCCGACCAGTTGCTGATGATTCCCAGGCGCAGGCCCTGCTTCAGGAGGCCCGCCAGGAGCGCCGGAGCGTCGGGGTCCACTTTTTCCGGGCCGGACGTTTCGATGCGGCGGATCGCCAGGGCCAGTTCCTGCCCGAGGTCCTTGCCCGCAAGATCAAGATTGAGGGCGCTGGCGAGGTGATCGAGCCACATGCGGCTGGCATGGCCGGTGTCCATGCGGCTTGCGATGCGCCGGCGTCGCCGCGCCACCGCCCGCCGCGCCATGTCGTTGGCCGCAAGGACCTCTTCGCGGGCCACCTTGTATCCGATGACCACCAGTGCCTG
>JAPLMO010000049.1 GCA_026386995.1 Planctomycetota bacterium
TGGCTGCCCGTCGTTTTGCTGCCGCGCGTAAGGCGCTCCCCGGCCCCGCCCCTTCATCCCCCGGCAGTGCCGGGGGTTTGGCGTGCCCGCGAACAAACCCCCCACACCGTGGGGGGATGGGCATCGCGAGTGCGCCTCCCCCTCGCCCGCCGACCGAGTCAGTGCCACGGCATCCCCCGGCAGTGCCGGGGGTTTGTTTCCGGTTCCCAGGCACGCGTCTGCCGCCTGCCGCTACCACAGCATGGGCGGCCACATGGGGCCGCCCCTACGACGGCGCGCTGAACGGATCTCGCGTAGTGGCAGCCCTACGTGGCTGCCCGCCGTTTTGTTGCCGCGCGTAAGGCGCTCCCCGGCCCCGCCCCTTCATCCCCCGGCAGTGCCGGGGGCTTGGCGTGCCCGCGAACAAACCCCCCGCACCGCGGGGGGATAGGCATCGCGAGTGCGCCTCCCCCTCGCCCGCCATCCTGCGTCAGTGCCACGGCATCCCCCGGCAGTGCCGGGGGTTTGTTTCCGGTTCCCCGGCATGCGTCGGCCGCCTGCCGCTACCACCGCATGGGCGGCCACATGGGGCCGCCCCTACCACGGCGCGCTGAACGGATCTCGCGTAGGGGCAGCCCTACGTGGCTGCCCGTCGTTTTGCTGCCGCGCGTAAGACGCTCCCCGGCCCCGCCCCTTCATCCCCCGGCAGTGCCGCGGGTTTGTTTCCCCGGTTCCCGGCTCTCGGTTCCCGCCGTCTGTTGCCTTTGTTGAGTTTTTCATTCTGCATTCTGCACTCTGCACTCTTCACTCCGGTTCCCGGCCGTTGGCCGAATCCCGACTTCACGGCTCGGGCACGACTGCCAAAATGGCAGTCCCTGAGGCCGCCGAGGGGGCTGAACCACCTGAAATCAGGGACAGCGCCAGACCCGCCCGGACCCCCGGCCCCGCCGGCCGCACCTGCTTGGCGCTGTCCCTGATTATTTTGGGGGCGCCGGAAGGGGTGTCGGAGAATCCCAACTGTCCCGGTAGGATATACTATAGTATATAACCGCAGGTGTCAAAACCGCTCTGCGGGGTGCAAAAAGGTATCAAGTTCCGATCAAAATCGATCAAAAGTGATCAAACAGGATCAAGTTTAGTCTTGCCTATCTTACCAAACGACCCCCAAAACCGCATTGGCGCTAGCGCCAAGGGGATTTTCGGGCCTTCGCGGCGCGAAAAGTGCCCGTTTTTGCCCTCCGGTATATACTATAGTGTAGCCCAACCTTTTTGTACTAAAGGCTATAAACCCCGCGCCACATTTAGCCGGCGACCTCGCCCAGGCGAATCTTCGACTTGGTCGCCGCGCGCCGTTGTGAATTGGCAATGGGGAACGGGGCGGGCGGCGGCCTAGTGGTTCGTCAAGTTTGATTACGTGGGTGCCACGGCTGCGCAGTTTGCAGCCGTGCTTGCCTGCCCACGACCACGGCTGCACAAGGCGCAGCCGTGGCACCCGCAGATTCAATTGTGGCGGCCTACGGGCTGGTCGCAAACGTAAGGTCCCGCCAATGCCGGACCTGCCGGAAACCCCGTTTGCCGAAGAGGCTGCCCCCCACGGCGGCCCGGAAACGGTCCCAGAGCGGCGGGTACTCGGTCCAGCGGGCGAGGGTCTCCCGGCGCCAGGCCTCGGCTATTGGCCCAAGGTCGGTCCGCGGTGCCTTCAGGCCGGCCGCAAACACCAGGCGCGGCGTCTTCGGATGCCCCTGCCACCCGTATATCACGCTCGGAAAGCCCGACATCAGCCGCGCCAGGCCGCGCGGCGTGAACCGGAAATAATCGTCAGGGTAGGCGTGGATGTGGAACTCAAACGGGGCGGTGACGATCGCCAGGCCCCCCGGGGCAGTGACGCGGGCGATCTCAGCGGCCCCTTTCCAGAACTCCCAGGCGTGCTCGAAGACGTTCAGGCACAGGACCGTTCCCGCCCAGCCGTCGGGCAGCGTCAGGGCCTCCAAATGCTCGACGCGGTCGACGCCCGGTCCGGGCTGCATGTCGCAGCCGACGAAGTTGCGGCCGGCGAACATCGGCCTGAGGTCGCCTACGGCGCCAGCCTGCACCAGGAGCGAGCCGATCTCCAGGATGGGGTCCTGGGGCTTAAAAACCGCCACCGCCGCCTCGACGAGCGATTTCGTGAGTGCGTCCAAGCGTTTCTCCATTACAGTGAAAATGGTGGGTGCATAGCACCCATCCTACATGTTAGGCAACAGGCCCCGCCGCGCGATGCTGTGCTTATGCTACTTCTGATTGCGCAGAGCCGCAAGGCCCAGCGGCAACTCCAGGCCGTGCGATTCCAGTAGCGCCCGGTCGCCGAGAATCGTGGCCGACGGCCCGTCGGCCACGATGCGGCCGCCATCCAGCAGGACCGTCCGGCCGCAGACCTCCAGAATCATGTCGAGGTCATGGCCGACGACGAGCATCGTATTCTGCATGCCGCGCAGCAACTCTATCAGCCGCCGCCGGGCGCGCGGGTCCAGGTTGGCCGAGGGTTCATCCAGCGCCAGGACCTGCGGCCGCATCGCCAGGACGGTCGCCAAGGCGGCCCGGCGTTTCTCCCCCACCGACAGATGGTAGGGCGCACGGGCCTCGTACCCTTCCAGGTCGACCGCCTCCAGGGCCTCGTGCACCCGCATGTGGACCTCGTGCGGATTAAGGCCCATCGTGGAGGGGCCGAACGCCACGTCGTCTCCGACGCGCGGCATAAAGAGTTGATCGTCGGGGTCCTGGAACACCAGGCCCAGGTGGCTGCGGACGTGGCCGACCGTCGCGCGGCTGAGGACGTGTCCGGAGAGGCAAATCCTTCCGGCGGCCGGCACGAAGCCCGCAATGGCCATCAGCAGCGTGCTCTTGCCCGCCCCGTTCGGGCCGACAAGGCCGACGTGCTCGCCCGCCCCGACCGACAGCGTAACGCCGCGCAGCGCCTCTTCGCCCGTCGGGTAGCGGTAGCGGACGTCGTCGAGTTGGAGCGTCGGTTCATCCATACCATATACGGGGTCAGGAGCCTTACAGATAGGGCTCCAGACCCCTTGCTCCCTATCCATAAACAATGCGGTCCCACGCAACGATGCCCGCGGCGGCGGCGACGCAGGCGATGGCGAAAAGCCAGTCGGCCGGCCGCAGAGGCTCGGAGCGGGCGACTCCCATGCGTCCGTCGAAGCCGCGTGCGGTCATCGCGCGGTAGATGCGTTCCGAGCGGTCGAGCGTCCGCAGAAACAGCACGCCGACGACGGCCGTCGTGCTGCGCATCCTGAGGCGCCACGAGCCGTAGCCGCAATCGCGGGCCGCGCGGGCGTTGCGCAGACGCATCACTTCATCCGACATGACCCACAAGTAGCGGTACATGAACGCCATCTGCGTAACGAGAATGCGCGGCACGTGCAGCCGGCCCAGCGCGGCAACCATGTCCTGAAAGCGCGTCGTCGAGAGCACCAGAAGCACCGCCCACACGCACAGGAAGAACTTCGCCACGATGTCCGCGGCACGAAGGAGGCCCTGCTCGGTCACCATGATGTGCCGGCCGCCGACCGTTACGGTCCACACGGCCCAGCCAGGTTCGAGCACCGGAAAGAGGATCGCCGCCGCAATCGCAAACGGCGAGACGATAAGCAGGCGCTTCGCGGAGTATTTCAGCGGCACGCGACCGACGGCGTGGTAGACGGCCAGCGCCGCGGCTATCGGCGCGAGCGGCAGGAAATGCCCTCGGCCTACCAGCACGGTCGCCAGCACCACCGCCAGCGCGGCCACGGTCTTGGCGGCCGGGTCGAGCCGGTGGACCGGACTTGCGCCGGAGGCGAAATGATCGAGCATCACGTGGTGCAAGGAACGTCTCCGCTGCGTGCATTGTAGGGGCGAGGCGTGCCTCGGTACGTGTTTAGCGTGGCCGCGCCACGTAGCGCGGGGGTTTATCCCCCGCGTGTTCGCAAACGCGGGGCACAAGGCCCCGCGCTACGCCGCGTAAGATACGGGCCGGCGCGATACGCTAAGCACGTACATGCCTCGCCCCTACGCACTGAGGCATTACCCCGCGGACGCCTTTGCCTTGCCGCGCGCCAGCAGCCGCCCCACGACAAGCAGAATTATCAGAACGATCGCCGCGCCCGCGACGCCGGCGACGGCGTTCGACCAGAAGCCTTCGCCTATCCACTTCAGGTTGTATTCCTGAAACGCCACGGGCGGGACCTCAACGACCGCATGCACGGGACCCGAAACGCCGAGTTCTTCCTGCGCTTTCTCGAGTCCGTCCGGGTTGGCGGAAGCGAAATAGGAGATCACGCCTGCAACGAGAACGGCAATCGCCGTGCCGACGATAATCGTGCGGCGGTTATACGAGGTCATGGGGTCACCCCCTTCGCGTACTCTGCCGCAAGCGGGCCGAGGACCGCGTCACGCCGCATGGCGAGGACGAACTTGACAACGGACGCCGTCGCCACGCCCTCGACGACGCCGATGACGGCATGAATGCCGCCCATCAGCCCCAGCGCGTGGGCCAGCGAGACCGAGCGCGGAAGCGAGTCGGAGAGCCACAGGAAAAGAATCGCGCCCGTCGCCCCCGCCACGATCGCCAGGATACCGAGGGCCAGTGTAACAGCGTAGGTCGCGGCGCCGGGCTTCGGCCTCAGCCAGAGGCCGCGGACGGCCGCACCCAGCAGGCACGGCATTACGCCCATGATGAAGATGTTGGCCCCCAGGGCTTCAATGCCGCCGTCCTGAAACAGGAGCGCCTGGACGACAAGCACCGAAGCCATGACGATGACGCCCAGCGGCGCCCCCAGGAGGATGCCGAGGAGGAATCCGCCGCCAAGGTGGCCGCTCGTGCCGGGCAACACGGGAAAGTTCACCATCTGCGCCGCAAAGATGAACGCGCCCATGACGCCCATGAGCGGCACGCGGCGCTCGTCCACGTAGCGGTGGGCCACTGCAGCCGACACGGCCACAGCCGCGCCCGACACGGCGGCCGAGGCGGCCCAGACGGACGGAGACAGAAATCCTGAAGCAATGTGCATCGAGTTACCTTTGCAAGATACGTCTTCAGCATCGCACGCCGCGTGGCACGGCTGGCTTGTCCAGCCGTGGCGGACGGCCCGCGGCATTCTCCCACGGCTGGACAAGCCAGCCGTGCCACACCTGCTATCGCAAAACCTTTACGCCAGTTCTCTGGCCGCGGTCGCCACAAGGCGGCCGTGCTTGACGCCGCGCGCCGCGATCAGGCGGTCGGCCAGGTCGCGGATTTCGCGGGGCTTGCCCCTCAGGACGATCACCTCCAGGCACATCCGGTGCGTCAGGTGGACGTGCATGGCGGAGTGCACCACGCTCTCGTAGTCGTGCTGAAGGTTGACCAGCCGCTCGTTGACCTCGCGAACGTGGTGGTCGTACACGAGGGTGAGGGTGCCGACGACGGGCCCCTTGCCCTTCTCCCAGTCCTCGCGGACCTGCTCGGAGCGCACCAGGTCGCGGACGGCCTCGCTACGGTTGGCGTAGTGCCGCCGCGCGACGATCATATCGAGGGCCTTCAGGACCCGCTCGTCCATCGAGACGCCGAAACGCACCAGTTTGCCCATGCCTGCCTCCCGCCAGTAACACATTTTAACAGACCGTGCCACGCGAAATCAACCGGGAAAAAGCGTTGCATGGCGTCAGTTACGGTTGCGTCGAACAGTGCGCAAGGCGGGTGGCATGCCCACGCCGCTGTTTGCGTGGGCATGCCACCCTGCGCGGCGGCGTTTTTCGCGACCTTGCCGCCGCTTGACGCTCACGCCGCGCGGCAGCATAATGCGTGGCATGGAAACCATCAGTGCTTTCGAACGGCGGAAGTCGCGCGGCATCCTGGTGGGCAGCGTGCTGGTGGGGGCGCGCGGCCCGGTGAGCATCCAGTCGATGACCAACACGCACACCCGCGACGTCACGCGCACCCTGGATCAGATCCGGCGTCTTGCGGCGGCCGGATGCGAGATCGTCCGCGTGGCTGTCCCGGCGATACCCGACGCCGAGGCCCTGGCGGAGATCGTCCGCGGCTCCCCCCTGCCCGTCGTCGCCGACATCCACTTTTCGACCGGCATGGCGATCCGCGCCCTGGAGGCCGGGGCTGCCAAGGTGCGACTTAACCCCGGCAACATCGACGACCCGGAGGGCCTGAAGCGCGTGATCGCGCTGGCGGCCAAACTGGGCCGGCCACTCAGGTTCGGCGTAAACTCGGGCAGCGTCCGCGGGGCGCACCGCCCCGACGACGGCAGGACGGCGGGCGCGGAGTCGAAAGACCTTGCCCACCTGATGGTCGACGTCTTGATGGACTGGGTGCGGCAGACGGAGAAAGAAGGTTTTCGGGACCTCGTGCTCTCGGCCAAGGCGTCGGACGTGCCGACCACTATCGCGGCCTACCGGCTCCTCGCGCGGGCGTGCGACCTGCCGCTGCACCTGGGCGTGACGGCCGCCGGGCCGATGGACGAGGCGCGGACGCGGTCGGCCGTCGCCCTCGGGGCGCTTCTGGCGGAAGGCATCGGCGACACCGTGCGAGTAAGCATCACGGGCGATCCCGTCGGCGAGGTCTTCATCGCGCAGGACATCCTGGCGGAACTGGGCCTCAGGCCCTGGCGCGGCATAAGGATTCTTTCGTGCCCGACGTGCGGCCGGTGCGGCGTGGACCTCATCGCAATTGTCGAGGAACTGAAACGCCGCACCCGCGACGTGACTGCGCCGATGACGGTGGCCGTCATGGGCTGCGTCGTCAACGGGCCGGGCGAGGCGCGGGAAGCCGACCTGGGCATCGCGGCCGGCAAGGGTCACGGCGTGCTGTTCCGCCGCGGCGAGGCGGTCCGGAAGTTGGCGGAGGCGGAGTTGCTCGACGCGCTGGTCGAGGAAATCCGGACGCTGGCGGCGGATATCACCAGGTAAAGACCATTTCGCCGCGAAGGAACGTGGCCACGTCGTTACGGAAGTCGGTGTAATAGTTCCCCGGAAAGAAGAACTCCACCAGGACCCTGCCCTTCATGTGCTTGGTGAACTGATAGCGGGCCTGGGTCTGGATCATCTGGCCGCGGAACTTGCCGTTCTCGCTGAAACTGCGGCGGTTGACGGCGCCGGTCATGGAGTTCTCATCGGCGAAGACCAGGAAGTAGTCGCCGACGAGTTCCAGTTTGTCGGTCGGGTTGGAGGAGACGCCCGGCCCGATGCGGTGATAGTTGGTGAACTCGTACTTGCGGGACTCCAGGGCAAACGCGCTGGCCAGGATCTGGCTCCAGTAGTCCCAGCGGTTCCAGAGCGGGGCGAACGCCTCGTTGGTGCGGGTGTTGGGGTCGTCGCCCGACCGGAACTCGTACTGGCCGCGAATCTGGTGGTTCCACTTGTCCTTCACGAGGTAGGTCACGGCGCTGTTGAATCCGAAGGCCCGCAGGTACCGGTCATTGCGCGTCCCGAACTGGTGGGCGCCCTCGGCGCGGTACTTCCAGCGTTCGGTGATGTCGCCGGTCACGCGGCCGCCGAAGGTGTGGATGTGACCGTCGTCGCCGTTGCGGAGCCTGCGGTCGTTCTCCTTGTACATGTAGTACCCGCTGATCTCGGTGTTCTTGACTGAGCGGTTCGTCGCATAGAAGACGAAACCTCGCTCGTCCTGCTCGATATTGGCCTGGTAGTCGGCGTGCAGCATCGGAGCCCACCAGCGCTCGCTGGTATAATGGTTGTCGATATAAATGAAATCCAGCAGGGTCTGGACTTCCTTGATCTCCAGGGTGAACCGGGCCGCGTCGAAGAAGGTCGTGCGCGAGCCGTCGAGGGCCGTGCCGTCGTACACCAGCCACCCGTCGCCCAGAACGATGTCCTGGCGCCCGATGGTAAACGACAGTGGCGTTCCAAGGAAGTTGGTCGCCTTCACATTCAGCGTGTCCATGAGCACCATGCTGTGGTCGAAGTCCGGCCCGGCGGCGGGCACGCTGAAGTGCCTGCCTTCCCAGGTGATCCGCATGTTCAGGTCGATGCCCTTGGCGGGCGTCACGGTCCCCCACCAGCGCGGCCGGTACTTCTGCTGGCTGGTCTCGTGGCCGGCAATTTCCTGGTTGAGGGTGGAGTTGTTGTTCGCGTAGTCGGCGCGGAACCGCAGGTCGGCCCCCCAGGTGAACCACGGGGGGATGGTCTTGGTCTTCTCAATCCAGGCGTCGATCTCGTCGAGTTTCGTGAGGGGCTTCGGCGTCTCGGCTGCCGACGCATGCAAGACCCCGACGATCAGTACGGCCACGACCCCGAGAACCCCACCCCAAGATAGCCTGCTCATCGCTATGGCGCGCCTCCCCGCATAGTCCCATCGAGGTCCCGAAAACCTCGCCCCCGGCCACGGTGTTTTGCATAACTGTGGAAAGTATGGCCACCCCTCGCCGGCGGCTCAAGGCAATTGTCGGCAATGGGGAGGGTCTTAATTGATTCTTAACGCGGCGGATGGGCGACATCCCAGGGGACGCCGTGGGACGCCGAAGGTATCGGGTGCCACGGTTGCGCCGTTCAGCAACCGTGCCGCCGTTCGACGCAAAACACGGCTGCAGACAGCGCAGCCGTGGCACCCGGTCATTCGATGGAGTGTTACGCCACGCAGCCGATGGGTCTTGCAAATCGCGGCCGGCGGCCCTATAAAGTACGGCGGCTCGGGGCGTAGCGCAGCATGGCTAGCGCGTGTGGTTTGGGACCACAAGGTCGTGGGTTCGAATCCCACCGCCCCGACCAGAAGCATTTACTCCGCGCCGGTGGCACAGTCACACAACGGCGCGATCATGCCAGCCCCGTAGCGCACCACGAAACACGCCGCGGTTCTCTTGCCGACCGGCCCGCAAACCGGTACGATGGCGCGATTATGACAATGCCTGCAGACAACCTGGCGGACCGCGTCTCGCGGGAACTGCTGCCTTTCGTCCAGAACCCCGCCCAGTACGTGGGCGGCGAGGTCGGCGAGATTCGCAAGCCCTGGGACTCCGTCGCCGTGCATTTCTGCCTGGCGTTCCCCGACACGTACGCCATCGGCATGAGCCACCTCGGGTCGGCGATCCTGTACGACCTGCTGAACGCCCGCCCCGACGTGCTTTGCGAGCGAGTCTATACGCCGTGGGGCGATGCCCAGGGCCGCATGCGCCAGGTGGGCATTCCGCTCTTTTCGTGGGAGTCGCGGCGGCCGGTCCGCGAGTTCAACATCGTCGGCGTCTCGCTCCAGTACGAGATGCTCTACACCAACGTCCTGGCGATGATCGACCTGGCGGGCATTCCGGTCTTCGCGGCCGAGCGCACCGAGAGCGACCCGCTGCTCTTGGCCGGCGGCTCGGGCGTCGATAACCCGGAGGTGATGGCCCCGTTCTTCGACCTCATGTTCCTGGGCGAGGCCGAGGACGCTCTGCCACGAGTCCTCGCGCGCTTCAAACAATTGCGTGCGTCAGGAGCGCAGCGCAGCGAGATCATCATTGCCCTGGCCCGCGAGTTCGATTGCCTGTACGCGCCGACGCTGATCGAGCCGTCGTGGAACGCCGACGGAACGCTGGCGGCCCTCACGCCCAAGGTCGACGGCCTGCCGCAGGCCACCGTGGCGGCCAGGGTCGCGGACCTGGAGCACGCCGCCTTCCCTGTGCGGCCGATCGTCGCCAACTCCGAGGTCGTGCACGACCGGATCAACATCGAGATCATGCGCGGCTGTCCGCGCCAGTGCCGCTTCTGCGAGTCCGGCCACACCAAGGGGCACGTGCGGTACCGCAGCCCGGAGAAGATAGTGGACCTTGCCCGCGCGGCGTACGCAAACACGGGGCTGGATGAGATTTCGCTGGCGAGCCTGTCTCCGAGCGACCACCCGCAGTTGAAGGCGATCCTGACGACGCTCGACGCGGAGTTCGCCCCGAAGGGCGTCAGCCTCAGCCTGCCGAGCCTCCGCACCAACGACCAGTTGGAACTCGTGCCGCGCCTCCTCGGCAGCGTCCGCAAAAGCGGCCTGACGATGGTGCCCGAGGCAGCCCTGCCGCGCCTGAGGCAGGTGATCGGCAAGGCCGTCCAGGACGACCACCTCTTCGCCGGGGCCCGCGAGGCGTGGGCACACGGCTGGAACCTCGTCAAACTGTACTTCATGATCGGCCTGCCAAGCGAGACCGACGAAGACGTCGTGGGCATAGCGCGGCTGGCGCGGCGGGTGAGCGAACTCAGACGCGACAGCGGCAAGGGGCCCGGCAAGGTCAACGTGGCCGTCTCGAATTTCGTCCCGAAACCGCATACGCCGTTTCAGTTTGCGGCGATGGCGTCGGAGGAGTACCTGGCGAAGGCCCGCGAGATGCTCCGCAAGGCCATGCCCGAGGGGCGGCTGGCGCTAAGGGTCCACCGCCTCGACCGGAGCCTGCTGGAGGGCGTCATGGCGCGAGGCGACCGGCGCGTCGGCCGCGCGATCTACGAGGCGTGGCGCGCCGGCGCGAAGTTCGACGCCTGGGACGAGTGCCTGAAGATGGACACCTGGAAGGCGGGCTTTGCGGCCGCCGGGGTCGATCCGGCTTTCTACGCGCACCGCCCGCGCGGCCGCCATGAGGTCCTCCCGTGGGACCGCGTCACGATGGGCGAGACGCGCGAGGCATTGTGGGAGGACTACCAGAAGGCCCTGGCCGCGACGGAAGTTTGACCCTCCAGCCCGACCACCGCCGCCGACCGGCGTGCGGTCCGCCTCCACGCCTCATAGTTCGAGAAAGGTGTGGCATCAGTCCTAGTGGGGTGGCATGGTCACGCTGTTGCGTGACCATGTTTTCGCCCGTCGGCAGGCGCATGGTCACGCAACAGCGTGACCATGCCACCCTCGTAACTGATACACCGCACAGGCCGCGGTCCTCTTGCGGCCCGCCCGGCGCGCAGGTAGGATTAGGAGTTCGACCAAGCGCGAACACGCCGCAGGGAGCATGCTTTGACGACCGGGCCGTCCAATCAGGTTCCATCACCGGGGTGCGGGCCGGCGCCTATACCGTCCGACGGCGAGGAGTGCATCCTCGTCCAGGGCGCCCGGCAGCACAACCTGAAGAACATCACGCTGAGCATTCCGCGCGACAAGATCGTCGTCATAACGGGCCTGTCGGGCAGCGGCAAGTCGAGCCTGGCGTTCGACACCATTTACGCCGAGGGCCAGCGGCGGTACGTCGAGAGCCTCTCGGCGTACGCGCGGCAGTTCCTTGAGCAGATGGAAAAGCCGGACGTTGACGCCATCGAGGGCCTGCCGCCCACCATCGCCATCCACCAGCGCCGGGCCGGTTTCAGCCCGCGGTCGACCGTTGCGACGGCCACGGAGATCCACGATTACCTGCGGCTGCTGTACGCCCGCGTCGGCACGGCCACGTGCCCGAAGTGCGGCCGCGAGATTCGTCCGCAG
>JAPLMO010000417.1 GCA_026386995.1 Planctomycetota bacterium
GCAGCGCGTTCTTCAGCATGTTCAAGGACGGCCTCATCTATCGCGGCAAACGCCTCGTCAACTGGGACACGCACCTTCAGACCGCCGTCTCCGACGACGAGGTCTACCACGAGAAGGTCAAGGGCCACCTCTGGCACATCCGTTACCCCGTCAAGGGCGAGGCCGGCCGCTTCATGACCGTTGCCACGACGCGCCCCGAGACGATGCTCGGCGACACGGCCGTGGCCGTGCACCCCGACGACCCGCGTTATAAAGACCTCATCGGCCGGACGGTCGTCCTGCCGCTCCTTGAGCGCGAGATTCCGGTCATTGCCGACGGGCTGCTGGTGGACCCGAAGTTCGGCTCGGGCTGCGTCAAGGTGACGCCGGCCCACGACCCGAACGACTACGAGGTTGGCCTGCGGCACAAACTGCCGATGATCAACATCCTGACGCCAAGCGGCCACATCAACGAAAACGGCGGGCCGTACTCTGGGCTAGACCGCATGAAGGCCCGCGCGAAGGTCGTCGAAGACCTCGAGGCCAAGGGCCTCGTCGAGAAGATCGAGCCGTACGAGACCGACATCGGCCACTCCGACCGCTCGAAAACGCAGATCGAGCCGTACCTGTCGGACCAGTGGTTCGTGCGGATGGCCGACCTGGCGGAGGCCGCGATGGCTGCCGTCAGCGACGGCCGCGTGAAGTTCCACCCCGATCGCTACGCCCGCACGTACCTCGACTGGCTCAGCCAAAAGCTCGACTGGTGCATCTCGCGGCAACTGTGGTGGGGCCACCGCATCCCCATCTGGCACTGCGGTACGTGCTCCGAGGCCGACCTGGTGAAAGCGCTCGGCGGCCGGGGCGACGTGGCCTGGACGCCCGACCAGACGCGCGGCGGGTACCTGATCTCGGCCCGCGAGACGGACCTTGCGGCCGACGCCATACCCGGCCATAAACTCGAGCAGGACCCCGACGTGCTCGACACGTGGTTCTCCAGCGCCCTTTGGCCGTTCTCGACGCTCGGCTGGCCCGAGCCGATGGCGGACCTGAAGGCGTTTTACCCGACCGACGTGCTCATCACGGCCCGCGAGATCATTACCCTCTGGGTCGCCCGTATGGTCATGATGGGCCTCTACAACAAGCCCCGGCCGGGCCTTCCGGACCGCGAGCAGGTGCCGTTCCACGACGTCTACATCCACGCGATGATCCAGGACGGCGAGGGCCGGCCGATGAAAAAGAGCCTCGGCAACGGCGTCGATCCGCTGGAGATCATCGCGTCGCACGGCGCCGACGCCCTGCGCTTTACGCTCGCCTGGATGACCACCGAGACGCAGGACGTGCGGATGCCGGTCGTCAAGGACCCCGCGACCGGCCGGAACACCTCGCCGCGCTTCGACATGGGCCGCAACTTCTGCAACAAACTCTGGAACGCCGTCCGCTTCGCCCTGATGAATCTTGAGGGGGCCGAGGCGGCGAAGTTCGATGCGGCGCACCTCCGCCTGGAGGACCGCTGGATTCTCTCGCGGACCGAGCAGGCCCGCCGCGCGGCAGATGCCGAATTGGAGGCGTTCCACTTCCAGGCCGCCATCTCCACCCTTTACGCCTTCTTCTGGGATGAAGTGTGCGACTGGTACCTTGAGACCGTCAAGCCCCGCATGGCCGACCCCGCCGAGCGGCCGACCGCCCAGCGCGTGCTGGCGTATGTGCTGGACCGGGCACTCAGGCTGCTGCACCAGTTCATTCCGTTCATCACCGAGGCGGTGTGGGAAGGGCTGAATGCGACCGTCCGCGACCGCGGCCTGTCGGGCTTGGCCGATGCGCCGGCGAGCGAGCGGCTGATCGTTGCGGCGTGGCCTGCGCCGGCGGACAAACTGATCGATGAGGAGGCCGAGCGCGAGTTCGGCCTGCGCAGGGAGATCATCCTGGCGGTCCGCAAGGCGAAGGCCGAGAGCGGCCAGTCGGCCTCGCAGGTCGAGGTCTATGTGCCCGAGACGGGCGGCCGCGAGGAACTCGTTGCCGCCACGTTCCGCGATTACGGGAACCTGGCCGGTGTGCGCGAGGTACACATCGGCAAGCGTCCGCCGGCAGGGCAGGTGGCGGCGGGCGAGTTCGTCCAATCGCTCGGTGGCTCAGTTTACGTGCCGATGCCGGAGGAGATGGTCAAGCAGGAACGGGCGCGGATCGATAAGGACATCGCCGACAAAGAGCGCCTGCTGGCGAGCATCGAAGGAAAACTTGCGAACAAGCAGTTTACCGACCGCGCGCCGGCCGATGTGGTCGAGCGCGAACGCGCCCGGGCCGATGAGGCCCGCACGGCCATCGCCGCGCTGGGCAAACGCCGGACCGAACTGGGCTGAGCCTTCGACGCTTGCCGGCGTCGTAGGGGCGAGGCATGCCTCGCCCGCGTTTGCGCGGCGGGTCTCCGTACCCGCCGCGCTGAAATGCCGCATGCCGGGTGCCACGGCTGCGCTGTTTGCAGCCGTGCGCGGCGTCGAAGGCGTCACGGTTGCTGAACGGCGCAACCGTGGCACCCGGCTCACGAAGTGTAGCGGCAATCGACGCGGCGGGTACGGAGACCCGCCGCGCAAAGTAGTGTTGCAGTACGAGGGACGTGCCTTTGTCGCTTGCCGCCGGCCAAAGGCGCGATAGAATGACGGTGTGTTTGGCTCTGGAGCAGTGCATGGAAATCCGCTGCGAACTGATCCGCATCATGATCACCGAGACCGGGGACCACCAGGTCATCGTCCTGAAAGAGGCCGCCGGCGAGCGGACGTTCCCGATCGTCATCGGATTCTTTGAGGCCGCCGCCATCGACCGCCGCATCAAGGGCCACGTCATGCCGCGACCCATGACGCATGACCTCCTCGGATCGGTCATCGAGGCGATGGGCGGCCGCCTCGCGAAGATCGTCATCACGGACCTGAAGGAGCACACGTTCTTCGCCAGCCTCATCATCGAGCGCGACGGCGAGGATGTCACGGTGGATGCACGCCCGTCGGACGCCATCGCCCTGGCCGTCGCCAACAGCACCCCGATCTTCGTTGAAGACCACGTGCTGGACGATGTTGCCGGGCCGGGCGGCACGGGCGGCTTCAACGTGTGATATTGCCGTTCATGTAGGGTGGTCGCCTGGGCGACCACCATTTTCACGTGAGAGAAACTGCATTGGTGGGTGCAGAGCACCCACCCTACATGATCCAGGTGTGCCCCGATGCGACGTACGATCCTGCTCGCCATAACCTTCGCCCTTGCGATCGCCGGCCACGCTTCCGCCGCGCACCCCGAAGCCGCACAGACCATCGTCCTTGCCTCTGAGAACGTCCCCGAAGGCGTTGAAGTCGCCCGCCATTACATGGCCGCGCGCGGCATACCGGAAGAGAACCTGTGCCTCGTGCGTTCGCCGGCGGCGGAGGAGGTCACCCGCGAGGAGTTCAACCAGACCCTCTGGGGGCCGCTACGGACGTTCCTGGCCCGGTGGGAAGGGCGCCTGGATGTGGCGCTGCCGGACGGGCGCCTCCGCCTGGCCACCGACAACCGCCACGCGAAGTATCTGGTGCCAGTCTACGGCATACCCATCAAGATCAAGGGCTACGAGCAGGTGGCCACGATGTATCTTTCGACCGCTGCGGCGGTGGACTCGGAACTGGCCATGCTGCCGGGCGGCGGGCACAAACTTGTCGGCGGCTTGGAGAACCCGTATTTCGGCCAAAACGCGCCCTTCGGCCCGCCGCTGGACGGCATGATGATCCTTGTGACGCGCCTGGACGGGCCGACCCCCGAGATCGCCAAGGGCCTCGTTGACGATGCGATCTGGGCCGAGACGCACGGGGGCCTCAAGGGGCACGCCTACGTCGATACGCGCGGCCTGACAAAAGGCCCGTACGCCGAGGGCGACGAGTGGCTCCGCAACGCCGCCGAGATGCTCCGCCGCGCGGGCCTCGAGACCGAAGTCGACATCAAGCCCGAGGTCATGCCCCTCAACCATCCGATGCCCGACGCCGCGGTCTATCTCGGCTGGTACACCGAGACGGCCGTCGGGCCGATGGTGAAGACCGACTTCCGTTTCGTCCGCGGGGCGATCGCCTACCACCTCCAGAGTTTCACGGGTGCGGCCATCCGCGACGCGAAGACCCACTGGGTGGGGCCGCTCCTGCTGCACGGCGCCTGCGTGACGGCCGGGGCGGTCTACGAGCCGTTCCTTTCGGGCACGCCGCATATCGATATCATGATGGCCCGCCTCCTCCAGGGCTACTCCTGGGGCGAGGCCGCCTACATGTCCGAGTTGCAACTGTCGTGGCAGATGTGCTTCATCGGCGACCCGCTGTACAGGCCGTTCGGGCGCCGGCAATGATCGCCAACGTTTAGCCGTCGCCGCATACGGCGACGGTCGATACGCAGCCATATGCGGCCGCGGCTAAACGTGTGTGGTAATTACGCGGCCGTACCGGCCGCGGCTAAACGTGCGTGGTAATTACGCGGCCGTACCGGCCGCGGCTAATCCTCGCCTGCCTCAAACAGGTCCGGCTTTTCCTCGGCCGATTTCGACTTTGTTTCGGGTGGGGCCTTCAGTTCGAGGTGCTCGTACGCCGGGGCGGTCACCACGCGGCCCTGTCGGGTGCGGCCGACGTAGCCGATCTTCAAGAGATACGGCTCGACCATGTCCACCAGCGTGTCGACCTCTTCGTTCAGCGTGGCGGCGATGGCCTCGATGCCCGCCGGGCCGCCCTTGTACACATCGATAATCGTCTTGAGGAACTTGCGGTCGAGGG
>JAPLMO010000184.1 GCA_026386995.1 Planctomycetota bacterium
TTATCCAGGGCACGCTCGGCCGCGATGTGGCCGCCCTGGCGCTTGACCTGCCGCGGCTGGAGGTCCTCGATGTCGAGCGCCAGGAAGGCGATATCGTCGTCCAGACGGACCCGTCGCTGGAGGTCCGCGCCCAGGGTCTGACGAACGTCGAACAAATCCTCATGGAGCGCGTCTTCGGGTGGCTCGTGCCGGCCCAGCGCGGCCTGGCGCAACTGGCCATGCACTACGGGCGGCCGGATTACGCCGGACGCCTGACGCTGGCGGCCCGCAAGCCCGACGTGTCGTGCCTTACGGTCACCAATTCGCGCGTGACGGACCGCACGATTGAAGACGCGATCCTGCTGTCGTGGTCCATCAAGAACGCCGGAATACGCGAGGTATCGTTCCTCGTACCCGCGTGGATGAAAGATGCGCGGATCAGCGTGCCGATGCTGCGGCAGAAGACCGTTACGCCCACCGAAGCCGTGCCCGGCGCGCCGCTGCGCGTGCGCCTGGTCCTCCAGGACGAGGTCATGGGCGACCTGAAGGTGCTGGTCGAGAACGACCGGCTGCTGACCGACGCCCCGCACGAGGTGCCGTGGCCGATGGTCGAGACAGGCCGGGTCGACCGCCAGTACGTGGCCCTGGAAAGCGCGGGGCGCGACGAGGTGATCGTCGTCGGGAGCGCGTTCATGGAGCCCCTCAGCCGCCAGCAGAAGGAGTGGGCGGCCGTGGCCGGGATGCTTCGCGGCGGGCAGACGACGGCGTTCATCGTGGCCTGGCCCCGCCCGGACAAATGCAGCACGCCGCCGGAACTCACGTTCCGCACCAAGGAGCGTGCGGCGGTCGAGACCGCGAAGGCACGCATCGGCCTGGCCCAGACCGTTCTGGTCATCGATGAAAACGGCGCGTACCGCGCCCGGCAAACCTGCCGCATCGACAACCGCACCGAGCAGTTCCTGGAGATACAGTTGCCCGAAGGTGCGGCGCTGTGGGCCGTCCAGGTGGCGGGCGAGCCCGTCAAGCCCACGGTCCTGCCGGAGGCGGCTGGTCGCGGTCGCGTGCGGATTCCGCTCGTCCGCACGGCCGCGGGAGACCTCGATTACCCGGTCGTCCTGAAGTACGGCGGCAAGTTGCCTCCGCTGGAGGCGCTGCGGGTGTCGGTCGACTTCCCGCTCATACGGACCGTGAACATCAACGTGGAACTCAGCCAAGTGGAACTGCACGTGCCGGAGACGCTCCAGTGGACCTGGTGGCGCGGCTCAATGCACGAGGCGGCCGCGGAGGGCGAGTTCGAAGCGGGCGTTATGGCGTACCAGAACCGGCTGGCCGAGGGGCTCGTCCGGACGCTCCGCTTCGGCAACCCGTTTGAGAAGGCCCGCGCGGCCTCGAACTATAAGAGCCTGTCGCTGGAGATGCAGAAGAATAAAGATGACGCAGCGGCTTATACCGGCAACAAGGGCCTGCAGATCGAGGCCGGCAACGCAACCGTCATCCTCCAGCAGGCCGATAAGGAAATCCAGACCCAGTCAAGCCAGGGCGCGGTCGACCAGATTGACAACAACTACAGCCTGCGCAACGAGTACGGCGGCCAGCGCAACGTCCGCTCAAACAACCTCGTGGTGACCCTCGGCGACAACTGGGAGCAGGCGGCCCCTCCGGCGCAGCCTCAGCCGGGCGCCGATGTGGCGTCCGCCGATGGGCGGTTCAATCGCAACTGGCTGGCCTCCAACAGCCTCGAAAACCCCGCCCTCCAAGCGGAGGCCGGTAAGAAACTGGCGAAAGACCAGAGGGAAGAACTCAACAATCGCCTGGACATGGGCGGCCAGATGCAGGCGGCCCAGCCGAAGGCCCCCGTGATGAACCAGTCTGCCGCGCCCGATGTCGAGCAGATTGGAAGCAGGGGCAAGTTCCGCCCCGAGCCGGGCAGCGTCGTCCGCAAGTTCACGCAGCAGCCGGCTGAGTCGCAGGCCGCGCAGGCACAGCAGGGCCAGGGCGCCCAGATGCCACAGCGGGCCGGACAGCAGCAGGAAGACGTCGTCCAGCGTTACCAGCAGAAACTTCAGCAGCGGGCCGAGATGGACCAGCAGGTCATGACGGGGCATAAGGCCAATGTGGTGAGCGAACGCCGCCGCTACATCGGCGGGTTCGAGGGCGTTGGCTCGGGCCGCGGCGGCTTCTTCGGCGCCGGCGGAGAAGACGCCGCAACACCGCCCGCCCCGACCGGCCTGGCCAGCCTCGACGTGGACCTGCCGCTGCGCGGCACGATGGTCCGCTTCACCACGCCGCGCGGCGACGTGGAGGTCCGCGCGACGGCCGTCTCGCAGCCGCTCATCGACGGTCTCGTGCGGCTGGGGGCGGCGGTGGGGCTGGTGGTGATCGTGCTCGTGGTCCGGCGGCTGGCCCGCCGCGGGACGTTCGGCTTTGCCGCTCAGCGGACGGCCTCCACGGTGCTCATCGTGCTGGGCGTCCTGGGCGTCATGTTCGGCGTCTTCCCGGTGGCGGGCGTGGCGGCCATCTTTGCGGGCATCGGGATGAAGGTGTGGCTGCGGTTCGCCCGGCGCAAAATAATTCGTGCCATCCCCTGAATCGCCGATTAAACTGTGTCCGGTCCAAGGCGAAAAGGGGAACGGCATGAATTGTCCGGCGTGCGGGCGTGCCCTGACGGAAAAAGCGGTGAGCGGCGTAACGGTTGACGTCTGCCATGGAGGCTGCGGCGGCATCTGGTTCGACCAATTGGAACTCGCGAAGGTTGACGATCAGGAAGAGACTGCCGGCGAGGAACTCCTGGGCATCGAGCGCGACCCCTCGGTGAAGGTTGACGCTCGCGCCCGCCGCCGTTGCCCGAAGTGCCGCGAGATCATTATGATGCGGCATTTCTACGGGCCGAAGCAGAATGTCGAGGTGGACGAGTGCGGCAAGTGCGGCGGCATCTGGCTGGACGCCGGCGAACTGGCCGCCATTCGCAGCGAGTACAAGAGCCACGAAGAGCGGCACCAGGCCGCTAACGGTTTTGCGCAGAGCGTCTTCGGCAAGACGATGTCGCCGTCCGCATCGGGCGGCGGGCCGGACGATCCGCACCTGGCGCAGTTTGGGCGTATCATCCGGTTCGTGTGGCCGAAGCACTGAGCCGGGAAATGAACAAGGGCCGGGCGCCTTGCAAAGGCGCCCGGCCCTTTTCAGGATTCGAGATTTCCGCTTGCCGCCACCGTGTCGCGGACGACGGGCCGGCGGCACCAGCCGGCGGAAACCCCGACCGCATCCGCTCTCCCCAGCGGCCTGGCCGCGCGGGCGAATAATGATAAGAGGTTTCTGCGCACTGCGCCAGGGTAAACGCGGGCGATTGCCGCTTATTGCAGGAAGGCGGTGCGGGACGTTGGCAGGGCCGCCAGGGTCAGAGGTCTTCGGCTTCGCCCGGCGGCGGGGTCTCCGGGGCCGCCGCGGTTTTCATCGCCGCGCTGACGCGGGTCCAGTAAGGCAGCGTCGAGGTTTTGCGCCAGCCGGTCGGCCCGCCGTTCCAGATTCGGGCGAAGACCTCATCGGTGGGCTTGCGGCCGGTCTCTTTCTCGTACTGCTTGCCGTAGAAATCGAGGTAGAGGTCCCAGATGCGGCGGGCGGCGCGCGGGTTGTTGCGGTCGGCGGCCGCAAAGCGGTCGTTCAGGCTCCGCAATTGAGCGATGCGGTTGGCGTCTTCCAGGCAGACGGCGCGGATCTGGGCCAGGCCGGTGGCTCCGTCGTTTGGATTGAATGCGCGGAGGTCGCCGCCCGATTCCACTGTCACGATGGCCTGCCACAGGGCGTTGCTCGGCGTGCCCGAGCCCCCTGACGAGCCGAGGGCCAGGGCCGCCAGCGGCAGCCCCACCGCCACCGCCGCGATGACCATCAGCATCCGTAACTCTCGTTGCGTACGCATCTTACGGCTCCTGCCTCGCTCAGCCGGAAACGGCGACAAAATCTTCCCGGTGTCGGGCACGTCTTGCGGCTGCCCCCTTGTTCGCCTCTATGCAGGAGCGGCCGGCGTTAGTTGGCAACCCGCGCCAGTCGCCTGACATTCGCAGATAACGAAGATGGCGGGTTTTGCCCGTCACCGAAAGTGACTATAGCAAGGAAGGGCCGGAAAGGCAAGGGGGCAGGGCAATCGCATCTAATCCCCCTGGGTCAGGACCTTGAGCAGGTAATCGTGATCCCAGCCGGCGACGAGGCGTTTGGTTTTGATGCCGACCTTCTGTTGGGTTTCCGACTTCAGCAGGTTCAAGGCGATCCGATTCAGC
>JAPLMO010000046.1 GCA_026386995.1 Planctomycetota bacterium
TGGTACCTCATGCAGGCGTGCATGCTGGCGGTGGTGATGCTGGCGGGCTACTGGGGCAACCGGTGGCTGTTCGTCGGCGAGTCGGCCCTGATGATCTACTTGTACTTCTCGCTTTACACGGAGGAGGTGCGGAAGGAGTTCGGCATCCACGTCGCCCCGCGCGAGGTGGGCGTGCTGCTGGTCCTCCTGGGGATGTGTGCGGTGCTGGCGCTGCTGAAACCGCGGTTCCTGGAGGGCGGGAACCTTCTGAACCTTGCGCGGCAGTTCTCGATGGTCGGCATCATGGCCGTCGGCATGACGATGGTGATCATCCTGGGCGGGATCGACCTGAGCGTCGGCTCCGTCGTGGCCCTGGCCGGCTGCGTCGCCACGCTGGCGATGCGCCGCCACGACGTCTCGCTGCCGGTGGCCATCGGCATCTCGCTGGCCGCAGGCGCGGCCGTCGGCATCGTCAACGGAACGCTCATCAGCGTCCTCAGGATGGCCCCGTTCGTCATCACCCTCGGCACAATGAGCATGGCGCGGAGTTTGGCGATCGTCGTCACGGGGGCCGAGCAGGTCACACTGAAGGGCACGGCGGCCCAGGCTGGCTTCAACGCCATCGCGTGGGAAGACACGCTCGGCATCCCGAACCCGGTCTGGCTCATGGCCCTGTGCGTGCTGGCCGGGCACGTTTTCCTAGGTTACACGCGGACCGGCCGCCACGTCTACTACATCGGCGCCAACGAAGAGGCCGCGAGGCTGTCGGGCCTGAACGTCACGCTCATCAAGTGGGGCGTGTACGCGGTCTGCGGCGTGCTGGCGGGGCTGGCGGGGATCGTCCAGGCCTCGCGCGTCGCCACCGGCCAGCCCAGCGCGGGCGCGGGCGACGAACTGCGCGTCATCGCCGCCGTCATCATCGGCGGCGCATCGTTCTCCGGCGGCGTGGGTACGGTCATTGGGGCGCTCCTGGGCGCGGCCGTCATGGGGGTCCTCAGGCAGGGCCTCGTGATCCTTGGCGTCGAGACCAACTGGCAGCAGTTCGTCGAGGGCGGCGTCATCATCGGCGCCGTGGCACTGGACATGCTCCGCCGAAAACGGTAAAACTTACGCGACGTAACCCAACGGTGGGGATGGTCGGAACTCTGGCATCCAAGGTTAAGGAGCAATCGCATGACTTGGGGAACATGGAGTCTCTTGGTTGTGGCCGGCATGGCCTCCGCGGCATTACTGACATCCTGCACCAGCGAGCAAGGCGGAGCGTCGAAACTCGGCGTCGACGTGGCGCCCTACGGCAAAATGCCCGACGGCGCCGCCGTCAGCCTTTACACCCTGACCAACGGCAAGGGCATGCGCGTCAAACTCACCAACTACGGCGCCATCACCGTCAGCGTTGAAGTGCCCGACAAGGCCGGTAAACTGACCGACGTCACCGTCGGCTACGACACGCTCGACGGGTGGCTTAAGAGCACCTCGTACTTCGGCGCCACCGTCGGCCGCTACGCCAACCGCATCGCCAATGGCAAGTTCACCTTAGATGGCCAGAACTACACCCTCGCCACCAACAATGGTGAAAACGCCCTGCACGGCGGCATCAAGGGCTTCGACAAGGTCGTCTGGAACGCCGAGCCCGTCAAGACCGCGGACGGCGTCGGCGTCAAGTTCACCTACCTCAGCAAGGACGGCGAAGAGGGTTACCCGGGGAACCTGAGCGTCACGGTCGTCTACACCCTGAACGATAAGAACGAGTTCAAGGCCGAGTTCTCCGCCACGACCGACAAGGCCACGGTCGTCAACCTCGCCCACCACACCTACTGGAACCTGGGCGGCCCCGCGGCCGGCGATATCCTCGGGCACCTGATGATGATCAACGCCGACAAGTACACCCCCGTTGACGCCGGCCTCATCCCGACGGGCGAACGGAAGGACGTCGCCGGAACGCCCATGGACTTCACCACGCCCAAGACAATAGGCGAGCGCATCGCCCAGGTCGAGGGCGGCTACGACCACAACTACGTCCTGCGCGCCGGAGACCCCATCCACCTGGCCGCCAAGGTCGTGGACCCCAAGAGCGGCCGCATCATGGAGATCTTCACCGACCAGCCCGGCGTCCAGTTCTACAGCGGCAACTTCCTCGACGGCACGGTCACCGGCAAGGGCGGCGTGGTCTACAAGAAGCACTACGGCTTCTGCCTCGAGACGCAGCACTTCCCGGACTCGCCGAACAAGCCTGACTTCCCGCCGGTCGTCCTGAAGCCCGGCGAGACGTATAAGCACATCATGATCCACAAGTTCTCGAACCAGTGAAAATGGTGGGTGCAGAGCACCCACCCCACATGAACTGCGGGTGCCACGGCTGCGCCGTTTGCAGCCGTGCATCCCGCCGACAACCACGGTCGCCCAGGCGACGTTCGTGTTTAGCGCTGTCATTCTGAGGCCCCGTTTACGGGGCCGAAGAATCTCGCCGTTCGGACGGCCGAGATTCTTCGCTCGCTTTCGCTTGCTCAGAATGACAACTCTTGCCTGGCACGCTAAACACGTACCAGGCGACCGTGGCACCCGCGAAGTCAAAGTTGACGGACCACCGGGTTCCGGCGAGTCAATCAGGAGGAGTTCTGCCATAAAACCAAGTGAGCAACCGAAACCCGCTGGCCTTTCCCGCCGCGCATTTCTCGCGCACTCGGCCGGCGCGGCGCTGGCGGCTTCAGCGGCGCTGGCCGTCGTGCCGCGCCACGTCCTGGGCGGCCCCGGCCGGAAACCTCCAAGCGAGAAACTCAACGTCGCCGGCATCGGCGTGGGCGGGCGAGGGCTGGGGGACATCGCGTCCCTCGACGGCGAAAACATCGTCGCCCTCTGCGACGTCGACCAGCAGCACGCCGCCAATGCGTTCAAGGCGTACCCCAAGGCCCGCAAGCATCGCGACTTCCGCAAAATGCTCCATGACGAGAAGGACATCGACGCGGTCGTCATCGCCACGCCCGACCACCTGCACGCCGTCATCGCCATGACGGCGATGAAGTTGGGCAAGCACGTCTACGTCGAGAAGCCGATGGCCCACACGGTCGGCGAGGTCCGCGCCCTCACCGAGGCCGCCCGCAAGTACAAGGTGGCCACGCAGATGGGCAACCAGGGCAACGCCGGCGAAGGCGTCCGCCTCATCTCCGAGTGGATTGCCGACGGGGCGATCGGCCCCGTACGCGAAGTGCACGCGTGGACCAACAAGCCCACTTGGCCGCAGGGCATCGACCGCCCGAAGGACGCGCCGCCCGTGCCGCCAACCCTCGACTGGGACCTCTGGCTCGGTCCGGCCGTGGAGCGGCCGTACAACCCGGCTTACCTGCCGTTCACGTGGCGCGGCTGGTGGAACTTCGGCTGCTGCTCGCTCGGCGACATGGGCTGCCACGTGCTGAACAACATTTGGCGGCCGCTCAGGCTGGCGCCGCCGGTAAGCGTCGAGGCGTACCCGTCGAGGTGCACGTCGGAGACCGGGCCGCTGGCCACGATCATCTACTATGAGTTTGCCGCCCGCGACAATATGCCGGCGGTTCGCCTGACGTGGTACGACGGCGGCATGATGCCGCCCCGTCCGCCGGAACTCGAGGACGACCGTCGCATAGGCGATAACGAGGGCGTCCTCTTCGTCGGCGACAAGGGCAAGATCCTCTGCACGTGTTACGGCGACAGCCCGCGCCTCATCCCCGAAACGCGGATGAAAGAGTACAAGCGGCCGCCGAAGAGCATCCCCCGCTCGGTCGGCCACCACAAGGAATGGGTCGAGGCTTGCAAGGGCGGCCCGCCGGCCGGGTCGAATTTTGACGTGGCCGGCCCGCTGACCGAGATGGTCCTGCTGGGCAACGTAGCCGTCCGCTCGTCCGCCCTTCAAAAGGAGAACGGCCGCCCCGTGAAACTCCTGTGGGATGCCGCCGGCGCCAAGGTCGCCAACATGCCCGCGGCGAACCAGTTCCTCACGATGGAATACCGCAAGGGATGGGAACTGTGATGCCGCAACGCGAAGGCGTTTGCGCGGCACGGTGGGTCTTCACCCTGCGCATGGTTGCGCTCAACCGCGTATAGTCTTACTTCTTCCCGCCCAGCGAGTAAAGGTAGTTATACGTCCTAAGGTACATGACGCCGTTGGCCACCGCCGGCGTGGCGAAACTCGTCTCACCCAGCGGCACGCGCGCCAGGGCCTCAAACTTGTCCCCTGCCGCCAACACCACCACGTCGCCGTTTCGCGCGATGCAGTAGAGGCGCCCGCCGACCCACACCGGCGACCCGTAGTACGAGCCGCCCGCCTTCTCGCGCCACACGACCTCGCCCGTCTCAGCCTTCAGGCACGCGACCATGCCGTCGTCGTGCCAGAGGAACAGGCGCCCGTCCTTGACAATCGGCGTGGGCACGAGCGGCACGGGCTTGGAAATCTCGTACGCCACCTCCGCCTTCTTCTCGGCCGACCCCGGCCGCACGGCCACATACAAGGCCCCGCGCGTCCCGATGCCGTACCCGGCAAAGACCAGGCCCGGCGCCACCACCGGCGACCCGAC
>JAPLMO010000254.1 GCA_026386995.1 Planctomycetota bacterium
GGCTCGCCTCATCCTACCGACCACGAACCCTACCGTCCAGGCCCGGAGCATCCCTGGAGAAAATCCTTCAAACAGAAACGCCAAGACCGGACATTTCTACTGGGTCAGGACCCCGGACATTTTTAATGGGCCTTGACATCGTCTCGTCGTTGACTTGGCGGTGCAGTGGGAATATCATGCGGCTCGCATCGAATGCCACAAGACCGCGCGGCGGGTCTCCCGACCCGCCGCGCGAGAGTCCGGCATCATGCAAACGAGGCGCGGCGTGGCCGAAAAGGTTCATTGCGTGATCTTCGAGCCCGAGGGGCGGACGCTTTACGTCCCCCACGGCCAGACGCTCCTGGAGGCCGCCCAGCAGGCCGGCATCCACATCAACGCGCCGTGCGGCGGGACGGGCGCGTGTTCCGGCTGCCGCATCGTTATTCCACAGGACCCTCCGCCGCCGACCGAGGCGTGCCGCCGCGAGTTGACGGGCGAAGAGATTGGCCGCAACGTGCGCCTGGCGTGTCAGACTCGCGTCGAGCAGGATATGCGGGTTGTCATTCCCGAAGAGACGCGCCTCGGGGACCAGAAAATCCTGACCGACGGGGCGGGGCGGGCGGTGCCGCTTGCGCCGAACGTCCGCAAGGTGGCCGTCCATCTGCCACCTCCTTCCGTCGAGGACCAGCGCAGCGACGCCGACCGGCTGCTGGACGGCCTGGCCGACGGGGGCCTCTCGGGCCTGGCGATCGATATCAAGGTGACCCGTGAACTGCCCGAGCGGCTGCGCGAACTGGAGTTTCATCCGGCCGTCGTGGTCATCGGGCGCGACGTGGTCTGCCTCGATAAACCCGCGACGGCCGAGGCCTGCTACGGCATCGCCTTCGACGTCGGCACGACCACGCTGGTCGGGTACCTTGTGGACCTTGTGACTGGCCGGCAGGTGGCCGTGGCCGGCCGCGCGAACCCGCAGGCGGCCTATGGCGACGACGTTATCGCGCGGATCGAGTTCTGCGGCCGGGCGAAGGATGGCGCTCGGACGCTTCACGGCCTCGTGGCCGATGCGCTCAACGAGATCGTGGCCGAGGTTTGCCGCAAGGCGGGCGTCAAGCCGGCGGCCGTGTACGAGACGACGGTCGTCGGCAACACGACGATGAATCACCTGCTCCTGAGGCTGCCGACGGCCACGATCGCGCGGGCGCCGTTTGTGGCGGCCTCGGCGTCGGCCCATGAGACGAGCGCCAAGGACCTGGGACTGAGGATCCACCCGCGCGGCCGCGTGTACACGGCGCCGCTCGTCGCCGGTTTCGTCGGCGCCGACACGGTCGGCGTGATTCTGGCGACCGGCATGCACGAGAGCGACCGCCTGCGGCTGGCGATCGACATCGGCACCAACGGCGAGATCGTCCTCGGGACGTGCGAGCGGTTGCTGGCATGTTCGACGGCGGCCGGGCCGGCGTTTGAGGGGGCACGCATCCGCTACGGCATGCGGGCCGCCACCGGCGCGATCGACCGCGTCGACCTGGAGGGCGACCGTCTGGTGCTCCACACGATCGACGACGCGCCGGCGGTGGGCCTCTGCGGAACGGGCCTCATCGATGCCGTGGCGGTGCTCGTCGAGGCCGGCGTGATTACGCCGACCGGCCTGATGCGGGCCGCCGGCGATGCGGCGCTTGCGCCGGGGCTGGCGCGGCGGATCGGCGGGACCGACGGAGACACGGCCTTTGTGCTCGCCGCCAAGGGCGAGACGCAAAGCGGACACCCGATCCTCTTGACGCAGCGCGACGTCCGCGAGGTGCAGTTGGCCAAAGGAGCGATGGCCGCCGGCGTTCAAATACTCCTGGACGAGTTCGGCGCAAAGGCCGAGGACGTTGAGGAGGTGCTCCTGGCCGGGGCGTTCGGCAACTTTATCCGGCCGGACCGGGCGCGGGCGATCGGCCTCATACCGCCGCTGCCCCTCGCGCGGATCAAGTTTGTCGGCAACGCCGCCGGGGCGGGGGCGAAGATGCTCCTGCTGAATCGCGACCTCAGGCGCGTGGCCGACGACGTGGCGCGCGGCGTGGAGCACGTGGAACTCTCGCGGCGGCCGGACTTCCAAGCCCGCTTCGCGGAGGCGATGGTCTTTCCCTGCGGCCTCTGACGGCCCAATTCCCTTAAGCCTGTAGCGGACTACTGTCGATAGAATCAGCGGCCGGTTACCAGACGTCGCCTTGCACCCACTTCGGCCACCCGGCCACCCCTGCGAGGACAGAGTGCAAGGAGACGGTCCCATGCCCTTCACCGACCATCCCGACGAAGGCTGCCGCCATGACCGGGCGCCTCTGAAGCGTCTGGGCAAGATCCGCCACGAGCGCACCGGCAAGAGCGTCTACGTTCTCCTGTGCACCGAGTGCGGGTTCACGGTCACGACGGACCAGTTGCGTCAGCAGCGGGATGCCGCGCCGGCGGACAAACACCCGCCTCGTCGTCCGCCGAAATGGGCGCCGACCGTGAATTGGCGCGTGCTGGGCTAATACTACAACGCCACTTAAACCTTCGCGCGGTGGGTCTCCGCACCCACCGCGCGAAGGTTAAGTGGGGTTGTGGCGCTAGTAGTCTGTCAGGACTAAATTTATGGGTGCCACGGCTGCGCAGTTTGCAGCCGTGGTCGTCGGCAGGCACGCACGGCTGCAAACTGCACAGCCGTGGCACCCAACGCCGTTAACCAAGTGCTGATGAGAACTGATTTCTGATAGCGGCAATTCGAGCTGTTTCGTGCCGTGAGAGGCTGTGGAGTTTCGGAGGTCCGGGCGGATGATCGTTCTTTTTGCGAGGCCAGTA
>JAPLMO010000233.1 GCA_026386995.1 Planctomycetota bacterium
CGGCAATGGCGGAGGCCGCGGCGTCCGCCCCCGCCTGAGTCCAGTCGGGCATTCCGCAGCATTGCCGCTCGGCACTGCCGGCGAGCGCCAACAGAGGGCCCTTACTCAGGCTTACGACGGTTGCGATTCGCTCCGGTGAAGGCGCGAACCGGTCTGACCCCGCGCCGGCCCACGCTTCCTCGGCGGCCGAGATGGCGAACTGCACGGCGCGGTCGGCTGACTCGGTTCCCTTTGGCGGCTGGAACTCCCGGACGGCGGCACCGGTGGCGCCCGGAATTCCTTTAATGGCGGGTAAGAGGGAGACTGCACTACGGCCCTGAAAAACCGCCTCGGCGGCAGCAAGGCCCGCGCGGGGCGGCAAGACCAGGCCAAGGCCGGTAATGACGACCCCCTGCCCTTCAGGCATGGCAATCACGGGAGGCCCCTGCCCCGGCGGTGCCTTGGCCGGCCGGGCCGCGGGCCGGCTCCAGGCCGAGATCGCGGAACATGGCGAGGTCTTCCTCGGGCGGCCGGCCCGTCGTCGTCAGGTAATTGCCGATGATGCACGAATCGGCGCCCGCCAGGAACGCCAGGCTCTGAAGGTCCCGGAGGTTCCGGCCGCGCCCTCCGGCCACCTTGATCAGGCGGTCCGGCAGAAGGAGCCGGAACATGGCGATGATGGAGAGAATCTTCAGCGGCTCAAGCGCCGCGGCATCGGCCAGCGGCGTTCCCGGAATCGGGTGGAGGAAATTCAGCGGGACGACGTCGGCATCGAGGTCGCGGACGGCCATCGCGAGGTCCACGCGGTCCTCATCCGTCTCGCCCATTCCGAAGAGGCCGCCGCAGCAGAGTTCCAGCCCGGCGTCGCGCACTGCGCGGGCCGACCTTACGCGGTCCTCGTACGTATGTGTCGAGCAGACCTTCGGGAAATAGCGGGCGGAGGTCTCCAGGTTGTGGTTGTAGCGCACGAAGCCGGCATCGACGAGCCGCCGGGCGGCCTCCGGCGTAATCGCCCCGAGACTGGCGCACATCTTTAGGCCCGTGCGGCGGCCGATCTCGCGCCCGGCCGCCAGGACCGCGTCGAATTCTTCCGGCGAGAGGTGGCCCCCGCTGGAGACCAGGCAGAAGTTTCTCGCGCCAGCCTCGGCCGCTTCATGGGCGACGCGCAGGAGTTCCTCGGCCGCCATGAGCGGATGCGGCTGGATGCCGGTGTTCCAGTGGGCGCTCTGGGCGCACCAGCGGCAATCCTCGCCGCAGCGCCCGAGTTTGACGGCGACGATGCTGCACAGGTACACCGAGCGTCCGCGCAGTTGGCGGCAGAGGCGATCTGCGGCGCGGAGCAACGGCCACGGGTCCCGCTCGGCCTCGGCCAGGAGGGCCAGGGCGTCCTGCCGGCCGATCGCATGGCCGGCCTCGATGCGGCGTACGCATGACTCCACGCAGGTCGTACTCACGTCGCTCCCGGCTCAAAGGGGGGCGCTCGGCCCCGCCCAACAGGCCAACGCGCGGCAGGCCCCGCGGCCCGCCGCGCATCGGCGATGCTCGTGATGGGTATCTCCTCAGTTACAGGCGCCCGTTGCTGCCGCAGGGGCGATGCATGCCTTGCCCCTGCGTTCTAAAGGCACCCATAACTGGCGGGGATACCTCGCTTGTTTGAAGTTGCGCCTCGGTTACTTTATGCCGCCGGCGAAGTCCTGGGCGAGGTTGCGGCTGCTCGTCAGGTCCCATCCAGTGCCGGCGCTGGCGCCTGCGACCGATTTAGGCATGTAAAGGTTGGCCCGCCTCGCCACAACGTCGATAACGAGGATGCCTTCGCGCGAACTGGACACCGGGCCGCTGACCATAACGTAGTCGCCGGACCGGGATGCGGTGGCGGCCACAGCGGCCGACTCGGCCTTGCCGACGTGGATCACCACCGCTACGGCGGCGAGGGTCATGTTGGCACACACCAGGGCGATCAGGATCAGATCTTTGGTCTTCATGATGTTACCTCCATCTTTACCGTTCTTGAGGTCGGGGGAGCCTTACGGGGCCTTGTGCTGGAAATCGCGAACCAGGTCGCGCCCTGCCACAGGGTCGATGGTCCACTTGCCCTGCTCGACCCGGTAGAAAAGCATACGCCGCGCTTCCGTATCCAGGACGACGAAGTTGACGAACTGATCCTGGACATTCGCGGTCACGGCCAGGTACGTCGCATAGACGCCGCCCTGGGCGTAAGCGTCCTGACGCAGGCCGCTCACTACGACGCCGCCTAGCAAGACGGCGCTGACGACCAGCACCCCGATCACAACAGTCTTCCCGTCCATAGCCCTCTCCTTTTCTGGTTGTACGGGCGATTCGCAATCGCCCACTCAGTCCCTATGATATCGCTTGCAGGGGATCGCAAGCGCGATCGCGCACATGATGACGGCAACAATGTTGGAAATTGCGTAGGAGGGGCCCTCAGGCTCCTTGGCCTTGGCCGCGGCAAACGCCGCCAGCGGCAGTGCCGCCAAAAGGCCGATGACGGCCACCGCCACCGCCAGACGCACGAAGCGAACCCATTTGCCCTGTGCTTCCACCGACCTCCTCCTTCCGCCCGTCAGAAAAACGCGGAGACGGGCCTTACAATCTCCCGGAACACGGCCGCCGGAACGCTGACAGTATCCCACGCCGTACTTCGCGGCCGACTCGCCTCGGCATACCTGTCTCGATAGACGCCTAGAAGCCCGAAGTATTCGCCGCGAAACAGGTGCACCACGTCAAAGCCGGCGGCTGCCTCCGGACACGCCAGATGATAGCAGAAGACCAGCAGCCCTGCAAACCCTGAACCGAAAACCCCTTCCCATCGGGCCAGGCTGCCCAGGTCCTCGCGCGTCGCCCAGTTCTCCAGGTGGCCGCGACGCGACGGCCTGCGCCCCGCGTATTGGCGGCCCTTGACATCCGCCAGCAGGTTCGGGCCGGACGAACTGTAGACGACGAAATCGAAACTCTTCAACTGGACGCCGGCAAACAGGGCCTTCTTCGCCTCGTCCACGGCCACATACGGCACTCCGGCCGTCCGGAGATAGTCCTCGAAACACGCCTCGTAGATGACCTTCCGGTTGGCCATAAAGTCTCTTATGAGGGTTAGGTCCCGAGGCTCTCGAATCTAACCTCTTTACTTTCCCCAGAGCTTGTATCCAAAAGGTATACGTTGGGCCAGTCAACATCCTGTTGGCCAATTGTGACGCGATAGCGGGCCTTAGAGTCAACAGCGTTCTTGAACTGCCTGTTGGCATTGCTACCCTTGAGGTCAAACTGCACTCGCTTCCCACGCATACGCAATTGCTGGATAACCTGAAGGACCGGCGACCAATCCCGCGGCTTCCACGTTATAATGTAATACTCAACCGGAGGTTCCGTCTCCGGCCGCAGGCCTCGCTCTTCCAGCAGGAGCCCGAGCACCACGTCGCCGCAACCGAAACCACACGCGGGCATTGCCTTGCCGCCCAGTTCGCCGAGCAAGCGGTCGTAGCGGCCGCCGCCGAAGATCGCGCGGAACTCGCCCTTCAGGTCGTGCACTTCCCACACCGGGCCGGTGTAGTACGCGAGGCCGCGGACGATGCCGATGTCGAAGCGGCACCACTCGGCGATGCCGTAGGCCTCCAGGAAGCCGAAGAGCCGCCGCAGCGCCTCCACGGCCGCGTGGACCTCCGGCGTCGCGAGTTCCTGCGCGTCAATGTCGCCAAGGCCCTTCCAGGCCAGGATGCGCGAGAGGCCCTCGCGCTGGGCGGCCTCCAGACCTGCCTCGGCCATCATCACCGAGAGCGTCTCCGGCGGCACCTTGTCGCGCTTATCGAGAAGCCCAAAGACCACCGGCACGCGGTCCTCGGCGATACCCAGGTGCCGCACGAGCGCACCCAGCAGCCGCCGGTCGTTGATCTTCACCTGCACGTCCTGGGGCGTCAGGCCCAGGCTCCGCACGAGGTCAACCGCGATAGAGATGCACTCGGCATCGGCAATCTCGCCCTCAACGCCCAGCAGGTCGACGTTCCACTGGAAGAACTCGCGCAGGCGGCCCTTCTGGGCCCGCTCGTAGCGGAAACAGCGGGAGACGTTGAACCAGCGGATGGGTTCGGGCAGCGACGCCTGCCGCGCAGCAATCATCCGGGCCAGCGTCGGCGTGAATTCCGGCCGCAGAGCGAGTTTGCGGTCGCTCTTATCCGTAAGCCAGTAAAGTTGCTCGGCGATTTCGGGGCCGCTCTTCTCGGTGTAGAGTTCGAGCGGCTCCAGTTCCGGCCCGTCAACTTCGACAAACCCTGCGCGGCGGCTTGCCTGGCGCCAATGCTCAATGAGCCACTGGCGAAAGGCCATGTCCTCCGGGTAAAAGTCCCGCGTTCCTCTGACCTGCTGAATCTTCACGCTGCTTTCTCCAACTGGCGTTACGGCGTGTCGAGGTCCTGCCGGAGGCGCTCGACCGAGCCGTCGGCATGCTCGACAGTGAGTTCCGCGCGGGTCTTTCCATTGCGGCCGACCTCGCCGTAGCGCGGCACGTAAGTGACCTCGCACCGGCCCGCGGCATCGGGGCCCAGGAGCAGAAACCCCGGCGCGGCGCTATCGACCGTGCGCCGCTGGGGGATAACGGTCCGATCGCCGCTGTCTTTGACAAGCGCCAATTCGATCCCCTTCGGCGGCCCGCCCCGCGCCGCAAACCGCACTTTCACCTCCACGCGGTAGCACGTGATCTCAATCCGCTGCTCCCGGTCGGTCGGAAGGTCCGGCGTCTCCGTGCGGCCGGGATAGTGGTACCACTTGTCCTCGTTTTTGTCGTACACCCAGTCGCACTTGCCGCGCATCAGATACGGCACGGCGTAGACTTCGTAGGTCTGGGGCCTGGGGCCGCAGCGAAAGACGTGCGTCCATCGGTAGCGGCCGTCGACCTTGGCCGTGTCGACAACGGTCTCTTCGCCGCTGATGCCAAAGACCACAAAGTCGGCCAGACCCGGATCGCACTCCAGTTCTAACGTCACCGGTTCACCGTCGTAGGCCCACTGGCGGCGCTGAAGCGAGAAACTGCCGTCCGCCGTCGCCGTATCGGCCCAGAGGCGGGCGTGGGCCGACGGTCCGCAACCGGGGCCTGCCAGGGCCATCGCGGCCAAGCCAAGGCAAGCGGCGGCATAGGAGGGCCAATGCAGCATGCTTCGTCAGATTCCTTTCTCTTCGGGCGCTTCCGGCGACGAGGGGCCGGCATCTTCCATGCGATCAGCGGCCCTCATTGTGCGGCCACCCCGGATCCTCCGGTAGGCGGCCATCACCGGCCCGCTGAGGGCATATCCCCCGAAGCCCACCGGTAGAATGATTTCGCGCAACAAGAACGCCATCGCAAGCCCCAGCACCACAAGAACCAGGTGGCTAATCGGGCGCCGACCGCGAATGAACTGGTTGAGCATGTGCGAGTACCGCACGTTAGAGACCATCAGCAGCCCGAACAGCACCGTCGCAGCCGGCAGCGCCCATAGGATGACCGCGGCGGCACAGCCCGGTTCCGTCTCGGGCCAGAAGTTCGTCAGGACGATGATCAGCGCCACGACCGCCCCCGCGGCCCCCGGCGAAGGGAGGCCCTTGAAACTCATGTGGGCCTCCTCCTCGTGCACGTTCTCCCCGTTGAAACGCGCCAGGCGTATCAGGGCGCACCC
>JAPLMO010000341.1 GCA_026386995.1 Planctomycetota bacterium
GGCCATGTACCGAGGTTGTGGCGACGACGCCGTTCTCGGATACCCTACCCTGTGCCTTCGGGCATGAATAGCAGACGGACACCCACACCCCGTCTACTTCCGTGAGCCGAACCCTTGACGGCGGGCCTCATAGCAGACTGAAGACTTACCGCGCGGCGCACGACGCCGCGCGCTTCGCGCTTGCCGCCCGGCCGGGAATACTCTAGAATCGCTCTTGTGCCGCCGGGGGGATGTTTACCGTCAGGCGAGCAGCCACACTTCGAGCATCCGCTAAAGGGCCTGCATGGGGATTCTGGCCGGCATCGACGAAGCGGGATACGGCCCGCACCTCGGGCCGCTGGTCGTTGCGGCGGCCGCCTTCGAGTTCGACGCCGCCCCCCTGCCCGACCCCTACCTCTGGCCCGCCCTCGCGCCGCACGTCACAAAACATCCGTCGCGCAAGTCCGCCGGCGTCGTCATCTGCGATTCCAAGGTGGCCTACACATCGGGCGGCCGGTTGGCGACGCTCGAGCGGACCGTGCTGGGGTTCCTGGCCGCGGCGGGCCGCCGGCCGCGAAACTTCGCCGAACTCCTCGACGCCGTTGCCGTGCGGCCGGACGCCGGCGGCGACCCTTCGCTCGCCCCCTGGGAAACGCCCGAGACCATCGCCCTGCCCCTGGACGCCTCGGCCGCCGAGATCGACGCCGCGGCCGATCACCTCGCGCAGGGCCTGGCCGGCATCGGCGGCCGACCCGCCGGCCTGTGGGTGAGCGCGGCCTCCGCGGCGCGGCTGAACGCTCTTATGGACGGCAGCCGCAACAAGGCCGGGGCGCTCTTTGCCCTTGCGGCGGACCTTCTGGGCGAAATCCTGCGGCGGGGGGCGGGCGCACCCGTCCACTGCGCCAATCTCGACGGGGAGGGTGGCACGGCTGGCTTGCCCAGCCGTGGCGGAATGGCCGCAAGGTTTCCCACGGCTGGACAAGCCAGCCGTGCCACACCCCTAGAACTGACGCGGGGCGCACCCGTCCACGTTGCGATGGACCGACACGGCGGCCGGCGATACTATGCAGACCTTCTGAGCGGGGCCTTTCCGATGACCACGGTCGGCATCATCGAGGAATCGCCGGCCCTGAGCCGCTATCGGCTGTTTCACGGCGGCCCGCCCACCGGCGACGCCGAGGCCGGCGACGTCACCCTGACCGTGCGCGAGCGGTGCGAGGAGGCCAGCACGGCAACCGCCCTCGCGTCAATGGCCGCCAAGTACGTCCGCGAACTGGCCATGCGGCAACTGAACGCCTACTTCCAGTCGCGCGTGCCGAACCTCAAACCGACGGCCGGATACGGGCTGGATGCATGGAGATTCCTGGACGCTACGGCCGCGGCGCGGGCCGCCGAAGGGGTGCCCGACGCGGCCATACTGCGCAACCGATAGACGCAGCACAGGGGAAAGGTCGAGACATGTCCGTTCAACAGTGGAACGAAGACACGCTCGTCGTGCAACTGACCGACGACCCGGGCCTGTCGGAAGACATGGCCGAGATCAGCAACCGCCTCCGCAGCGGCCCCTGCGACGTCGTGCTGGACATGTCCGACCTGGGGTTTCTTGCGTCCAGCGGCATCGCCAAGTTCCTGAGGCTCCGAAAGCACATGATCGAGCACCGCCGCCGTCTCATCCTCTGCTCGCTGCCGGACCGCATCTGGAGCGTCTTCCTGGCCACAGGCCTCGACGCCATCTTCGAGTTCACCAGCACCGTGACCGAGGCCCTGACGCGGATGCAGGGCGGCAAGGCCTGAACCGCTCACGCCTCTTCCGCCCGCCGCAGCGCCCTTGCCCACAGCGACAGGAAGATGGCCGCCAGCAGCCCGACCGCCAGAATCGACCGGATGATCAGCATGAACGCAAGGATGTAGGCCCGGGCCGTCTCCGTCTGAACGGCCATGATGCAGGCGATCTGATCCATGAGGCACTCGTGGCGCGAAACCACGACGTAGACGGCCGACTGCGCCAGCGCGATCGCGACGCCGATGAGCCACGTCCACCACGCCGCCCGCGCTGCCGCCGCCATCCGCCGGACAAACACCGGTTGAGTTTCAGTCGCCATCGGCATGCCCTCCGATAGGTGTGCCTTATCCTCTCCATCATATTCCCTTCCCGGCGGCCAGACGACAAAGAATTTGGTATTGGCCCCCGAATACAAAGCACGTTGACTTGCGCCCCCCGCCGTCGTAACCTTGTGACATTCCGAGAAAACGGAATAATCGCACCGCGGCCTGGGGGCCACACCATGAGCAAGACCGTTGAGCAAGGCAAAGCCGAAATCGTTGCTCTGTGCGAATACTTCGCCAAGAACCGCGAGGCGTTTCACGCTGCCGGCGTCAAGGAAGCCCACGTCCGCCAGTCTCTGAAAGACCCCTTCTTCGAGGCTTTGGGCTGGAATGTTGCCAACAATCCGCCCGTCGCGCCGCAATACCGCGAAGTCATTCCCGAAGACAGTATCGACGTGGAAGGCCAGCAGAAGGCCCCGGACTACACTTTCCGCGTCGGCACGCTGCCGAAGTTCTTCGCTGAAGCCAAGAACTGCGGCGTCAACATCAACGCCGATCCCGCCCCGGCCTATCAACTTCGCCGCTACGGCTGGAGCGCCAAAGTGGCCGTATCCGTCTTGACGGATTTCGAGGAGTTGGCCGTCTATGATTGCACGATTCGCCCCCGGCCGAGCGACAAGGCCGGTCATGCCAGAATTCATTACTTCCGTTTTGACGAGTACCCCGACCGCTGGCGCGAGTTGTGGGATATCTTCTCGCGCGACGCTGTTTGGTCCGGGGCCTTCGACCAATACGCCGCATCCAAGCGCAAGCGCGGCACGTCCGAAGTCGATGAGGAGTTCCTCAAGGAGATCGAAGGCTGGCGCGACGAACTAGCCCGCAACATCGCCCTGCGCAACCGGGGCCTCTCGTCCGACGACCTGAACCGGGCCGTTCAACT